>NZ_SOHB01000044.1:0-24222 GCF_004403055.1 Cryobacterium sp. TMT1-19 | reverse complement strand
GTCGCCGTCGGGTCGACCAGGCGTTGTTCGCGGTCGTGATGGAGGCTTATGTCCACGGCGTCTCGACCCGCAAAGTCGACGACCTGGTCAAGGCCCTCGTGGCGGACACGGGGATCTCGAAGTCGGAGGTGTCCCGGATCTGCGCGGGCCTGGACGCTGAGGTGGCCGAGTTTCGCGACCGCACCCTCGCCGCGCAGGACTTCCCGTACGTGTTCCTCGACGCGACCTACTGCAAAGCCCGCGTCGGGCACCGGATCGTGTCCCAGGCCATTGTCGTCGCGGTCGGCGTGGCTGCCGACGGGCGCCGGGAAGTTCTTGGGTTCGACGTTGGTGACAGCGAGAACGAGGGCTTTTGGACCAGCTTCCTTCGGTCGCTGAAGACCCGCGGTCTCGACGGGGTCAAGCTGGTTATGTCTGACGCGCACACCGGCCTGAAGAAGGCCATCGGGACCGTGTTCCAGGGCGCCGGCTGGCAGCGCTGCCGGGTTCACTTTATGCGCAACGTCCTCGCAGTGATCCCGAAAGGATCCCAGGACATGGTCGCCTCGATCATCCGCACCATCTTCGCCCAACCGGACCGCGAACACATCGAGAAGCAGTTCCGAGAAGTCACGACCATGCTCGGCCGCTCGCACCCCAAGGTCGCTGCCATGCTCGTCGACGCGCAACCCGACATGCTCGCGTTCGCTGCTTTTCCACGGCGACACTGGCGCCAGATCTGGTCCACGAACCCGCTGGAACGGGTCAACAAGGAGATCAAACGCCGCACCGACGTCGTCGGAGTGTTCCCTAATTCCGCGGCCCTGCTGCGCCTGGCCGGGTCGGTCCTGATCGAGCAGCATGACGAGTGGGAAGCCGGCGAACGCCGTTACTTCTCCGAAGCATCCATGCTCGAGCTGGCCACCATGAACAACCCCATCGAGGTCATCGACGAGGCGGTGATACTCCCCGAACTCGCCGCCGCCTAAGCTAGAACAGCTGACCCGCACGGTGTCGAGAAACTCCACCACTCTGCGGGACGTGACCAATTCTCGTCGATTGGCTTGCGCGCTGATCCTTTGCAACACGTCGAAATATGTGACGGATTATGTGAAGAATTTTGGGTTTCTGGGCGATACGGACGTGATGTCACGTAATCGAACGTTTAGATGACAGGGGTCGAGCATGCACGTCGGATGCATGCGCGTGTCAAAAGCTAATGGTTCGCAGAGCACTGATCTACAACGAGACGCACTCCTGGCCGCCGGCGTCCCTGCAGGGGATCTCTACGAGGACCGGGCATCCGGCAAGAAGAACGGACGGCCACACCTGGCGGCCTGCCTGAAGGCGCTGCGTCATGGTGACACGCTCCTGGTTCAAAAGCTGGACCGGCTCGGCCGAGACCACGATCATCCCGACCTCGGGCCCGGGGCGGCAATCGACACCACCACTGACCGTGCGGGTCGTGGACTACACGATCGACGACGGACGCGACAACCCTGACGCCTACCGGCTGCTGACCACGATCCTTGATCCGGCGGAGGCCTCCGCGGAAGAACTCGCGACCATGTACTCCGAACGATGGGAGATCGAGTCCGTGTCCGACGAGCTGAAGACTCACCAACGCGGGCCGCGCATGGTGATGCGGTTCAAATCCCCCGACCCGGTCAAGCAGGAAATCTGGGGCCACCTCTGCTGCCACTACGCGATCCGCACCCTCGTGGTCGAGGCCGCCCAGCATGCTCACCGCGACCCTGACCGGGTCTCCTTCATCGCCGCACTCCGCATCGCCCGCCGTTCCGTGGCTCAGGGCGCTTTTCCTGCCTCCGCGCCCTGACTACGCCACACCGGTCTGGCGCCATGCGGTAACCGCCCTGATCCGACGGCTGAACCCCGCGCGACGACGGCGTTCGAACCCTCGCGTCATCAAACGCAAGGTCTCAAAATGGCCCGCCAAACGCTTTCACCACGCGCACTGGCCACAACCCCTCCACGAGCCAGAAATCACCACTCAACCGCTTAAATGAACGGTATTGGGCTTGAACTCGAACCACCGGCCGTCGGCTTCAGAGATCCGAAATAACGCCCTTCGAATTGGCACCGCAACCTCGCAGCGAGGGAAGTTTTCACGGTGAGTGCTTTCGTCGCAGAGACCGCCGCCGGGAACACTCTTACCCGGATTGCACAGGACGCCGGATTCGGAAGAACCACGCTTTCTCGGCAATTTAAGGAACATGGAATCCAGCCACCTTCTTGTGGTCGTCGCCCGAAAGACATTTCACGGGAGTTTCCCGTGCGGCACTACGTCGACCAGGGTGAGTCCGCCCGGGAAATTGCAGCGATCCTCGGGATGAGCCCGAGTGCTGTCCTCCGTAGACTCCGTCGGGAAGGCATCCAAACGCGTCCAAGAGGCGGCGCGAGGCTCATACCAGTTCAACTTCGTGCTTCGGACTCACGGGTGGACTCGCCTTCCGCCGACGTGTTGGTCGTGACACGCCCCACTCTCGATTTTGACATCGAGAGACGGGGCATTTCGTAGCAGGCATGGAGCGTCCAAGCGCTAACGATGCAGCGGGTCTAGCGTCTTACAAGTTTCTGCTGCAGTGGATGTTGCATTAGCCGGTGTTCCGACTGGTGGCTGTGGAACGGTCACGATGGATCGAGTTGTGTGTCCTTCCGGATCCTTCTTGGCGCGAGCTCTCCGACACAACAAGATGATTGAGTTGACAACCACCGTGCCCAGGCCAATGACATAGTCAGGGATCCACCAGGCGCTCGACCGGTCCTCCGATCCCGGTGAAGTTGACGCAGCCGCGATGGAGCTTGCGCCCAGCGAAACGAACATCAGAGTTCCACCGGCCGTTAGCACGCCAACTTGAATCCGGTCAGCAGTTAATGTCCATGAAGAAGATGCTTTGACATAGTTTCTGATCAGCTGCGATCTCACTTCGCTGAGGGCGACTTAGTCTGTACCAGAGAGCTTCTCAATCGCAGACGTGAGTCGTTAAATTCGACCTAGACCGACGTTCGGCATGAAGGCGCCACTGACTGAGACGCCTATCGCGACGGCGGCTGTGATTGAAGCCACGATGCTCGGAATTTCCTCAACTGCTGACATGCCATAAGGGTATTGCCGGGTGATCTCACCCCTTGACCACCTGCACGACAAGGTTGAGACACGGTCGAGGATAGTGACGGGTAGACGGGGATTGGCGCGGTGACAGGTGTACAGGATTCGCCGTGATTTCGGCAGTAGCCAATGACAACTGAGTCAGGAACCTACACACCCGCCGCAGCGCGGTCATATTCTCCGGGCGGCACGCGAATCCCACTACGCTACGAACGGGGACGAAAGTGCCGCGCAAGTGTTCGGATCGGTCCGTTCTCGCTCGTGGCCGTTCGCCACGAAGGAGACGCGCGTGAGAGTCGGCATCGGACGAGAACGCCTGCAAGGTGAGCGCCGCGTCGCGGCGACCCCCGAGACAGTGACCCAGCTCACAACCCTTGGACTCGAGGTCCTGGTTGAGTCCGGTGCGGGCGCCCCTTCCGGTCACGGCGACGCCGCCTACACGGATGCCGGTGCCGCCGTTGTGCCGCACCTCACCCCGGGCGACCTCGATGTCTACTGCCACGTGCGCCCCCTCGCCCCGGAGTTCGCGGCTGCTTTCCGCCCCGGCACGATTACGGTCGGTCTGGCGTCGCCGGCCTCCGAGCTGGCCACCGTCGCCGCCCTGGCCGCGGCCGGCGCGACGGCCTTTGCCCTCGAGCTGGTTCCGCGCATCTCGCGCGCCCAGTCGATGGACGCGCTCACTAGCCAATCGCTGATCTCCGGCTATCGCGTGGTGCTCGAGGCGGCCATCCGATTCCCCCGCTTCTTCCCGCTCTACATGACCGCGGCCGGTACGATTCCGCCGGCTCGAGTGCTCGTGCTCGGGGCCGGCGTGGCCGGACTGCAGGCAATCGCCACGGCCAAGCGCCTTGGTGCCCGGGTCTCGGCCTACGACGTGCGCCCGGCCTCGGCCGATGAGGTCATCTCCATGGGTGGCACCTTCGTCGACCTCGACCTGGACGCCGTCGAGGGTACGGGTGGCTACGCCCGGGAACTGAGCGTAGATCGTGCCGTGCGCCAGCGCGAACTGCTCGCACCCTACGTGGCCGCAGCCGACGTCATGATCACCACGGCGGCCATCCCCGGTCGCGCGGCCCCGCTGCTCGTCACGCACGAGATGGTGGCCGCGATGCGTCCAGGCTCGGTCGTGATCGACCTGGCCGCCGAGACCGGCGGGAACGTCGAGGGTGTTCTCGCCGGTGTGGACACCCTGGTGCCCACCCAGGCCGGTGACGGCTCCGTCACGCTCGTGGGCATGAAGGACGCCCCCTCCACGATGCCGGCGGACGCCTCGCGGCTTTTCGCAAAGAACGTGGCCAACCTGCTCGCTTTGATGACCGTCGACGGCACGGTGACGCCCGACTTCACGGACGAGGTCGTCGCCGGGGCGTGCCTGACGCATGACGGCACCATCCGGCACGAACCCACGGCCGCCGCCGTGGCCGCCGCCGTGGCCGCCGCCGTGACAGGAGAACACTGATGGATCCAATCACCCTGCTGACCGTCGTCGTGCTGGCGGTCTTCGTTGGCTTCGAGGTCGTCTCGAAGGTCTCGAGCACCCTGCACACCCCACTGATGAGCGGGGCGAACGCCATCCACGGCATCATCCTGATCGGCGCCATCATCGTCGCCGGGCAGACCCTGGAGCCGTGGCTGCTCGCGGTCGCCCTGCTCGCCGTGGTGATGGCCACCGCGAATCTCGTCGGCGGCTTCGTCGTGACCGACCGGATGCTCAAAATGTTCGCCCCCCGCAAACCGGCCGGCGCCGGCCCGAAGACCGATCCGAAGGACGCGACGAAATGAGCCTGCTCAGCCCCGAGTGGACCAGCCTGCTCTACCTGATCGCCGCGGTCTGTTTCATCCTGGCCCTGCGCGGGCTCTCCTCGCCGAAGACCGCCCGCCGCGGCAACCTGATCGGGGCCGCCGGCGCGCTGCTGGCCGTGATCACCGTCTTCCTCTCCGCCCGGATCGAGAACATCCCGGCCATCCTCATCGCCATCGCGGTGGGATCGGCGATCGCCGCTCCCATCTCGCGGCGCGTGGAGATGACGCAGATGCCCCAGCTCGTCGCGCTGTTCAACGGCGTCGGCGGCGGTGCCGCGGCACTGGTCGCCATGCTGGAGCTCGGCAGCACCGACAGCCCGTGGAGCAAGGTGGCCGTGGTCTTCACGATGCTCATCGGCGCCGTCTCGTTATCCGGCTCCGCGGTCACCGTCGGCAAGCTGCAGGGCCTGATCAGCTCCAGGCCGCTCATCTTCCCGGGCCTCGCGATCGTGATGGGCGGCATCGTGCTGGCCGCCCTTGTGGCCGGAGGCTTTGTCGTCGCCACCGGTGCGGCCGGTTGGGCTATCGGCCTGCTCGTGCTGGGACTGCTCGTCGGGGCGCTGCTCGTGCTCCCCGTCGGCGGGGCCGACGTGCCGATCGTGATTTCCCTGCTCAACGCCTTCACCGGTCTGGCCGTCGCGGCCTCCGGCATCGTTCTCGGCAACCTGCTCCTTGTGGTGGCCGGCACCCTCGTGGGCGCCAGCGGCACGATCCTGACCCGGGCGATGGCATCCGCCATGGGTCGCGGCGTGAACGGAATCCTGTTCGGGGCGTTCAAGGGCGGTTCCACCGCCGGGTCGACCGCCCAGAGCGACCGGCCCGTGCGCAGCTCCAATGCGGAAGACGTCGCCGTGCTGCTCAACTACGCCCAGCGCGTGGTCATCGTGCCCGGCTACGGCCTCGCCGTGGCGCAGGGCCAGCACACCATCGCCGAACTCGCCACCACCCTCGAGGCGCGCGGCGTCGAGGTCGTCTTCGCCATCCACCCGGTGGCCGGGCGCATGCCCGGGCACATGAACGTGCTTCTCGCCGAGGCGAATGTGCCCTATGAGGCGCTCAAGGAGATGGCCGAGGTCAACCCCGAATTCAAGAACACGGATGTCGCCCTCGTCGTCGGCGCCAACGACGTGGTCAACCCGGCCGCGAAGACGTCGCCCGGCTCGCCGATCTACGGCATGCCGATCCTCGACGTCGGTGATGCCCGGCAGGTGGTGTTCCTCAAACGGTCGATGCGTCCCGGTTTCGCCGGCATCGAGAACGAGCTGCTCTACGACCCGAAGACGACGCTGCTGTTCGGCGACGCCAAGGACTCTCTGACGAAGGTGCTCGGCGCGGTCAACGCGCTCTGAGTTCGGTGCCCGCCCGGCCCCGGCCCCGGCGCACAGGTCAGGGCGGTAGGGTTCAGTCAGGGACCCGACCCTGACCCCGATCGGGGCGGTTCCGGTGCGAGGGAGAGCCATGACGAGCAGGTGGGCGCGATTTGGTCGCGGCTGGCTGACCGCATCCGTCGCCGTCTTCGTCGCCGCCCTCTCGCACATCGCCGGCGGCGGCAACGCTCCCGGCTGGCTCAGCGTGGGTCTGGCCCTCGCCTTCGCGGGGATCGCGTCCGTGCTGTTGGCCGGCACAAGCTTGTCGCTATTGCGTCTCTCCCTCTCCGTCGGGGTCAGCCAGCTTCTGCTGCACGTTCTGTTCGGCCTCGGCGGGGCCTCGAGCGCGACGATGACGAGCACCTCCCATCACGGAGCCGTCACCCTGGACGCGACCCCCCACCTGATGCACGCGGTCGGCGCCCTGCCTGGTGGCTGGATGTGGGTGGCACACGCCCTGGCTGCCCTCGTCACCATCGCCGCCCTGTACCGCGGCGAGAAGACGTTCTGGGCGCTGCTCGAGGAGACGACGATCCGTCTCATCGCGGTCCTGATCGAACGCCTCGCTCCGGCGCAGATCGGAACGGATGCGGCGACGGTGCGCCCTGCTTTCCGCCGGGTCTTCGTTCCGGCCGATCTCGGCGTACTGCTCTCCAGTGTGCTCCGCCGCGGTCCGCCCCTGCGCGCCCTGGCACCGTGAGGCTCTGACCTTCTCACCCGTGCGCTCTGATCCCGATGCGCTGTACCCTGCGCGCGACCCGCTGAGCCGCTGAGCCGCTGACCCGCTGAGCCGCTGAGCCGCTGAGCCGCTGAGCCGCTGACCCGCTGAGCCGCTGACACCTGGCCCGAACGATTCCGTTCGACCTCGGTGAGGTCGCCGGCGTCTGCGCACCCGGCCACCTTCACGTCTGTGCCCGGTGAATCTGCCGTCGCACCGCCCCATCTCTTCCCTCCACGAATCGGAGATTTCAATGATTTTTGCCCTACCGCGACGCCCGGCAGCAGCCGTTTTCCTGACCCTGGCCGTGATCGCTCTGTCCATATTCAGCCCGGTGGCTCCGGCGGCCGACGCGCACGACCAGGTGGCGTTGACCGTGCCGGCCGACGGTGAGAACGTCGACCTCGCTCCCGCCGAGATCGCCATCACGTTCACGGACGACATCCTCGAGGTCGGCGCCATCGTCATGGTTGTCGATACCGAGGAGAAGAACTGGGCAGAGGGTGATATGCGGCTCGACGGGCCGCAGGCCACCCAGCCGGTGGCGGCCGACCTGCCCGACGGTGCCTACGACGTGCGCTGGCGGGTCGTGTCCGCCGACGGTCACCCGGTCTCTGGCGCCTTCGCCTTCACCGTGGGCGCCGCGGCCCAGCCCCGGTCACAGTCGACTGCGGGTGCGACCGCGGCGCCGGACCCGTCCGGCGCCGCGACATCCGCCGCCTCGGAAGAGACCGCCGACGGAACGGGACTCTCTGTGGTCGCGGTGGGTCTCCTCGGTGCCCTCGGTGGACTGGCCGCCGTCGCCCTGTTCATTGCCTGGCGAGCCAGGCGCCGCGGCAACCCGTGAAAAACCTGAAGCACCTGAAGCACCTGAAGCACCTGACACACCGCATCGTTTCCCGAGCACCCAACGCACCACACCAGGAGAACCCCTCATGAAGCTCAACACCGTTCCCACCCGATTCGTCGTTGCCGCCGCCGCTCTGATGCTGGCCCTCTCGGGCTGCGCCGGCGCGACCGAGGCACCCGCGGCGACGACCGACAGCGCCACCTCGGCCGACACCCTGGCCATGACGGATGCCTGGGTCAAGGCGAGCGAGTCCGGCATGACCGGCGCCTTCGGCCTGCTCGAGAACTCCGGACCCGACGACATCACGGTCGTCTCAGCCGAGACATCCGCAGCCTCGATGATCGAACTTCACGAAACCGTGGCCAACGACGCCGGCGACATGGTCATGCAGGAGAATCCGGATGGCTTCGTGGTGCCGGCCGGCGGCTCCATCGAACTCGTCCCTGGCGGCCGCCACATCATGCTGATGGGGCTCACCGGCCCGCTCGCCGCCGGCGACGCGGCCGCCTTCACCCTCGACCTCGCCGACGGGTCGAGCCTGGACTTCTCGGCCCGAGTGAAGGAGTACACCGGGGCCAACGAAACATACGAGGGCGACACCGAAATGGACATGGATACCGACAGCCAGTGAGTTCCCTCATAGAGAATGAACGGAGTGGACCGCCCGAACCGTCCGTGCAGTCGGGCCGCCGGCTCAGCCGGCGCCACCTTCTTCTGGGTGGTGCCGCCGCCGGGATCGGTGCGGCTGGAGCCATGGGCATCGACCTCGTGGCCAAGGCCGGGATCGGCGGCTCTGCCGCTCCATCGGTACCGCTCTTTCGCGGCACCGACGCCGTTCCCTTCTTCGGGGTGCACCAGGCAGGGGTGGACACCGACCCGCAGGCCCGGGTCACGTTCGTGGCGCTCAACCTGCTCGCGCAGATCGACCGGGCCGCGCTGCGGCGGATGATGCGCATCCTGACCGACGATGCCGCCCGGCTCACCCAGGGCGAGGGCGCCCTGGCCGATTCGGAACCCGAGCTGGCCGTCGTGCCGGCCCGGCTGACGGTCACCTTCGGCTTCGGGCCCGGCCTCGTCGCCGTCGCCGGGGGAGAGGCTCCCGGCTGGCTGAGGCCGCTGCCCGCGTTCACGATCGACCGGCTCCAGCCGGAGTGGAACGACGGTGACCTGCTGCTGCAGATCGCCGCCGACGACCCGATGACGGTCGCCCATGCCACCCGGATGCTTCTGAAGGACCTGCGCTCCTTCGCGTCGGTGCGGTGGGTTCAGTCCGGCTTCCGCCGAGCGGCCGGTTCGGAGAAGCCCGGCACCACCATGCGCAACCTGTTCGGCCAGGTGGACGGCACCGCGAACCCGGCCGCCGGAACGGCCGACTTCAATGCCCTGGTCTGGGGCACGGCCTCCGGTCCCGGCTGGCTGGTGGGTGGAACCAGCCTCGTCCTACGCCGGATCAGCATGAACCTCGACACGTGGGACGGGCTCGACCGCTCGGGCCGCGAGTCCGCGGTCGGACGCACTCTCGCCGTCGGGGCGCCGCTCACGGGCACGAAGGAGCGCGACGAGCCCGACTTCACGGCGACGAACGCGCTCGGGTTCCCGGTCATCCCCGAATACTCCCACCTGCGTCGCGCCCGGTCGGAGGACCGGTCCCAGCGCATCCACCGCCGCGGCTACAACTATGACGACGCGCCTCAGGGTTCCGGCGTCTCCAACTCCGGACTGCTGTTCGCGTGTTTCCAGGCGGATGTCGACGCGCAGTTCGTGCCCATCCAGCAGCGCCTCGACACCCTCGACCTGCTCAACCAGTGGACCACCCCGATCGGTTCCGCGGTGTTCGCGATTCCGCCGGGATGCGCGACGGACGGCTACATCGGCGACACCCTGTTCTGACCGATCTGCGCACCGGGGCCCAGCGGGCGGCCAGGGCCGCCCGCGTAGACTGTATCCGTCTCAACCCGCAATGAAAGAGGTCGCCGCGTGGCGAACGCCCAGGCTCCACACTCCACCACCGGCCGGTACTGGCCGGTGCCGGTGCTGCGGGCCGCCCTCACCCTTGTGCCGGCGGCCGCGATTACCTTCAACGCCGATCATTCGGCGGAATTCGGCCTTCTCGTGTTCGGCGCCTTCGCGCTACTCAGCGGCCTCACGGTGGGTCTGCTCAGCCGGCGCACGCTGGCCGATCCGCGGGAGCGGTCCCTCTTTGTGGTGCAGGGCGCAGTAGGTGTCGCCGCCGGCCTCCTCGCGCTGCTCTTCCACGCGGGCGGGCTCGGTTTCTTCCTCTTCCTGGTCTCGGTCTGGGCGGTGGTGACCGGTTTTCTCGAGCTGTACAGCGGCATCCGTGCGCGTCGGCGCGACCCGGCCGACCGTGACTGGCTGCTGGTCGGCGCCGTCACCGCCCTGCTGGCCGTGATCTTCCTGCTGCTGCCGCCCAACGCAGTGGTGTCGGTCGGCCTGTTCGGCGCCTACCTCGTGATGCTCGGCGTCTACCTCGCCATCGCCGGGTTCTCCCTCAAGTGGTCCGGCACGGATGCCGCCCGCGCCCTCACGGCCTCACCCAACGATTCGGACACCCTGTGACCCAGAACACCCCGCGCACACCCAGCCGTTCCGAGAAGCTCAAGCCGATCGAGCTCGTCGGCTTCTCGGCCGCGATGGCCGTGTTCCTCGGCCTGGTCGTGCTGATGAGCACTCGGGACGTGGTGCTGGCGTTGATCGGCTTCGGCGGCACGTTCATCCTCGTGCTCGTCGTGATCGCGATGCTCGTGCTCGGCATGAAGCCGAACCCGGCCGAGAGGTCCGACCTCGACGAGCAGGACCGCGGCCTCTGAACTGAGGCGCCGCGCGTACTCCGACGCCACGAGCATTCTGACGCCGCGCGTGGGGTGCGCCGCTGCGCAAGTGGCACGCCACCAGCGGAACGGCGCAGCACCCGCGCAGCCGCTAGGTCAGGTAGTCGAGAAGCGGGTCCGCGAGACCCACGTAGCTGCCCGGGGTCAGCTCGAGCAGCCGCGCCTTGGCGGCGTCGCCGATCTCCAGTTCGGTGACGAAGGCCACCAGATCGTCCCGGTTGATCCGCTTGCCCCGGGTGAGTTCCTTGAGCAGGGCGTAGGGGTCCTCGATCGTAGAGCGCCCCGAAGACACCTCGGCGCGGATCACGGTCTGGATCGCCTCGCCGAGGATCTCCCAGTTGGCGTCGAGGTCGCGGGCGAGCATGGCGCGGTCGATGTCGATTTCGCCGAGGCCGCGCAGGATGTTGTCGAGGGCGAGCAGGGAGTGCCCGAAGCCCACGCCGATGTTGCGCTGCGTGGTGGAGTCGGTCAGGTCGCGCTGCAGCCGCGAGGTCACCAGTGTCGCCGCGAGCGAGTCGAGGATCGCGCTGGACAGCTCGAGGTTGGCCTCCGCGTTCTCGAAGCGGATGGGGTTGATCTTGTGCGGCATGGTCGATGAGCCGGTGGCCCCGACCTGCGGGATCTGGCGGAAGTAGCCGAGCGAGATGTAGGTCCAGACATCCGTCGCCAGGTTGTGCAGCACCCGGTTCGCATGAGAGACGCGCGAGTAGAGCTCGGCCTGCCAGTCGTGGGGCTCGATCTGGGTGGTCAGCGGGTTCCAGGTGAGCCCGAGGCCCTCGACGAAGCCGCGCGACACGGCCGGCCAGTCGACGGCGGGATCGGCCGCGACGTGGGCGGCGAAGGTGCCGGTGGCACCGCTGAATTTGCCCAGGTACTCGCTGTCCTCGACCTGCTGGGCCAGGCGCTCGAGCCGGTAGACGAAGACCGCGAGCTC
This sequence comes from Cryobacterium sp. TMT1-19, assembly GCF_004403055.1. Classification (NCBI taxonomy): domain Bacteria; kingdom Bacillati; phylum Actinomycetota; class Actinomycetes; order Micrococcales; family Microbacteriaceae; genus Cryobacterium; species Cryobacterium sp. TMT1-19. The sequence continues at coordinate 12,592 of NZ_SOHB01000044.1, read as the reverse complement.
CTTGCCCACCGTGGTGGGTGTCGCCGGCTGGCCGTGTGTGCGGGCCAGCATGGAGTCGGCGCGGTATTCGAGGGCGCGCAGGCGCAGGGCGCCGATGACGGCGCGGAATTTGGGCAGCCAGACCTCGCGCACAGCGTCGCTCACGGTCAGCGCGTAGGACAGGTTATTTATGTCCTCGCTGGTGGCGGCGAAGTGGGTGAGCTCGCTGATGTGGTCGAGGCCCAGCGTGCTCAGGCGGCGGCGCACGAGGTACTCGACGGCTTTCACGTCGTGCCGGGTGGTGGCTTCCAGCACGGACAACTCGTCGATCTCGGTCTGGCCGAAGTCGGTGACCAGAGCGCGCAGGCCGAGCTTCTGCTCCGCGTTCAGCGGTACGGAGCCGAACAGGCTGCGGTCGGTGAGGGTGATCAGCCACTCCACCTCGACCTGCACCCGGGCCCGATTGAGGCCTGCCTCGGATAGGTACTCGCCCAGTTCGGTGACGGCGGCGCGGTAGCGGCCATCGAGTGGGCTGAGGACCTGGGGCGGTAACGGACTCATCGGACTCCCTGTCGGATTGCGGGTGCAAGTTGCGCGAAGAGCGCTTCATTTGCGCTTTCAATCATGCCAAGAACCGTGTCAAAGAAAGCATCGTCGGAATAGTAGGGGTCGGGAACGTCCAGCAGGGCAGCCTGGGCCGCATCGAAACTGAGCAGCAGGCGTACCTTGCTGCGGTCACGCTCGGTCGTGGCCCAGTTGCGCAGGATGCGTTCCTGCGCGCGGTCGAGCACCACGACGAGGTCGAGGTCGGCAAACCACTCGGGGTCGAACTGGCGGGCCCGATGATGCCTGCCGTCGTAGCCGCGGGTGGCCAGGGCGGCGATCGTGCGCTGATCCGCCTGCTCGCCGACATGCCAGTCGCCGGTGCCGGCGGAGCTGGTGGTGATCAAACGACCCAGGCCGGAGCGCGTGATCAGGTCGCGAAGCATGACTTCGGCCATCGGCGAACGGCAGATGTTTCCCGTGCAGACGAAAATAATGCGGAACGGTGTCGACTCATCGGGTGTGATCGACACAATGTCCATCTCCCCATTGTGTTGCACCCGGCCCCCTCCCCAGCCGCCGTCGTGCGGCATGTTCCGTGAACTCTCGGATTCGCAGCGACCACGTCTGCCGGGGGTGGCACGCTCACTGGCAGCGAATCCGCAGCGCGCAGAAGGGCGGAGATGGAGATTCCGGGCGGCACCAGCTCGACTTGCACGATCGTGACTCATTACGCGCTGGAGGCGCGCCTCGACGAACTTCGGCAGCGACGGATGCTGCTGCGCCTGCTGCGCGACGACGTCGACATGGCGGCGGGCCGGCTCACGGCCGGCGACCTGACCGGCTCGTGGCGCTCAGAGGCCCAGCGGAGCTACGACCGTCAGCGCAGCGACCTCGCCGGCGAGCTCCGCCGAGCCGCCGGGCTCCTCGACGCCGCCCTCACCGAGGTGGTGGCCGCGATCGATCAGGGCGGGGCTGCTCTGGCCGAGGCCCGGGCGCCGGTCCCGGCCCTGGCACCCGGCCCGGCTCCAGCCCGGGCGGTGCGATGACGGGGGAGCAGCCTGGCGGCCCCGGCGACACCCTGATCGTGTCCGGCGGCGGGAGCACGCTCGTCGCCACCGACACGCTGCTGGCCGAGGCGGCGCGGCTGCGGCTGCTTCAGGGTGACGCCGAGGACTGGCTGGTGCGGGTGGCGCGCATCCAGGCACTGGATTCCGACCAGCCCCTCGGTCCGGTGATGAGCCTGCCCAACGCCGGGATGAACGTGTTCGCGGCCCGCTCCGCCCTGGGGCGAGTCGCGGAGCGCAGCCAGACCCTCGCCGACGCTCTTATCGCGGCGGCGGAGGGCTACGGCAGGGCCGAGCGCGTGCGGGACTGGGGAGCAAGCCTCTCCGGGGCCTGGCTGGGCTCCACCCTCGGGCTGCTGGCACCTCTTTTGGCCCTGGCGGCCGTGCCCGGACTCACGGTCGGCGTGGTGGGGTTGGTGCTCGGCGGTCTGCTCACCGGCCGGCGTCCGGGAGACGCGCCCGCCGAGATCGGCGCCTGGGTCCACGCGCATCCGCGGGCCCTGACCAACCCGGTCCTGGTCGAGGCGGTGCGGGTGATCGTCTCCTCGGCCGACGACGCGGCCACCGGTCGTGCCGGGGTGCCGTTCCCGGTGTCACTGGCCCTCGGCGACGAGGGCCTCGGCCTGCTCGGTGTCACGACGACCGCGGCGGGCCTGGTCGGGCTCGCCCGCCCCCTCGGCCTGCTGCGCGAGACTCCCGTGTCGGTGGAGCGGCTCGACGGTGGGACCCGCCCCCTCGGCTCGCCGCCTGCGGGTGCCGTGCGGCCCGGCGCCGCTCTCCCCGGCCGGCCCGTCGCTCCGCCGGCCGGCTTCGAGGACCTGGCTGCCCGCATCCCCTCGGTGTCGGAGGACGCCCCGCAGGTGCGCATCGAGCGTTATGGCGGTCCGGACGACGCATCCTGGGTGGTCTACATCGGCGGCACCGCGGCGTGGAGCCCGGTCGCCGGGGAACAACCGTGGGACCTCACCTCCAACCTCGTCGCCCTCGCCGACCAGGGCTCCGGCTCCTATCGGGCGGTCGTCGATGCCATGCGGGAGGCCGGGGTGGCGCCGGGCGACCCGGTGGTTCCGGTGGGTCACTCGCAGGGCGGGTTGATCGCGGCGCGGCTAGCGGCGTCCGGGGACTTCAACACCGTCGCGGTGGCGACCTTTGGGGGACTCACCGCCCAAGTGGCCCTGCCCGCAGACGTGGAGGCCGTCATGGTCGAGCACACCGACGACCTTGTCCCTGCCCTGGGGGGAACGGCCACCGGCGACGATGAGCGCCTGGTGGTGCGCCGCGAGGTGTTCGCTGAGGCGGAGGTGCCGGTCGACCGGCCGCTGCCGGCTCACGCCCTCACCGCCTACCGGGACACCGGGCGGCTCATGGACGGCTCCGAGGAACCACGATTGCAGGAGTTCCGGGAGACCCTCGGGAAGATCCTCGGCACGGAAGCCGGCGAGTCCTCCCGGTGGCGGGGCTTCCGCCTGGCCGACGGCTGACCCGACGGCTGACCCGACGGCTGGAGATCGCTACGAGCGGGGGGTGACCGGTCGGATCAGCACGCCGAGAATCCAGCTGATGATGCCCAGCACGAGTGCGCCGAGCACACCCCACCAGAAATCGTCCACCACGAGCCCGAAGCCGACCAGGCCCGAGAACCAGGCCACGATCATCAGCAGGAAACCATTCACGATCAAGGAAATCAGGCCGAGCGTGAGGATGTAGACCGGGAACGCGACAACCCGCACGAAGCCGCCGATCACACTGTTGACGAGGCCGAAGACCAGCGCGACCAACAGATAGGTGGCGATCAGGGCGGTCGTGCCCTCGGCGAACGGATCGACCCGCACCCCGCTGACGAGCAGGGTCGTGAGCCACAGGGCGACGGAGTTGAGGATCAGCTTGATCAGGAATCTGGCCATGACTCCACTATGGCATCGCCGGTGACTGGTCGCACGGATGGGCCAGCCCGGGGCCTAACCATGCGGCCACGTGAATATGCCGCGGCGTAGAATCGCCGAGTGAGCCCATCAGACCCGCCCTCGGTCCGCCTGCGCCCCGAGATTGTCGCCCTCCCGGCCTATCGGCAGGGTCAAGCTGCCGCAGCCAGTGCGTTCAAACTCTCGAGCAACGAGAACCCCTTCGATCCGCTGCCCGGCGTCATCGCCGCCGTGAACGCCGAGACCGCATACAACCGGTACCCGGATGCCTCGGCGCTGGCCCTGCGCGAACGGCTGGCCACGCAGTTCGGCCTGAGCGTCGACGAGGTGCACATCGGTGCCGGCTCCGTGGCCCTCCTGGCCCAGCTCATCCTCGCCGCCGCGGGACCGGGTGACGAGGTGCTCTACTCGTGGCGCTCCTTCGAGGCCTACCCCGGCCTGGTCACCGTCGCCGGTGCCACGAGCGTGCAGGTTCCGAACCGGGCCGACCATGGCCACGACCTGCCCGAGATGGCCACCCGCATCACGGACCATACCCGCGTCGTCATCATCTGCAGTCCGAACAATCCGACCGGGACCGCCGTCACGGGCGACGAGTTCGAATCGTTCATGGCCGTCGTCCCGCCGGACCTCCTCGTCATCCTCGATGAGGCCTACTGCGAGTTCGTCACCGACCCCGAGGCGGTCACCGGCCTGCCACTGCTGTCCCGGTTCCCGAACCTGGTCGTGCTGCGCACTTTCTCCAAGGCCTACGGCCTGGCCGGCCTGCGCGTCGGCTACGCCCTCGGTCCCGTCGCCGTGCTCGATGCGGCGAGGTCCACCGCGATCCCGCTCTCGGTCACAGGTGTTGCCGGTGCGGCCGCGATCGCCTCTCTCGACGCCGCCGACCAGCTGCTGCGGCGGGTGCGTGCCCTGACCGAGCGGCGCGACCGGATCTGGCGCCTGCTGAGCGAGCAGGGCTGGAACATTCCGGTGCCTCAGGGAAACTTCATCTGGCTGCCCACCGCCGAGGACACCGCCGACATCGCCGATGTCCTGTCGGCCGTCGGCCTGATCGTGCGCCCGTTCCCCGAGGGCATCCGAATTTCGATCGGTGAGGAAGAATCCGTGGAGAAGCTCCTGGGTATTTGCGCCGACATTGTTGACGATCTACCAACGGGGCACCCAGCCCGGAAGCTAGGTTAGTACGGTGTCAGCGACCCCGAGTGCCTCTCCCACGGTGCGAATGCTCTCCCCGGAGGGTGTCTTCGCCCCGAGCGATTCCGCGGCCGAGTTCCTGCCCTACCTCGATCGACTGACCGAGGCCGACCATCGGCGGTTCTACCGCGACATGGTGGTGGTGCGCCGGTTCGACACCGAGGCTGCGAACCTGCAGCGGCAGGGCCAGCTGGCCCTCTGGGTACCCAGCCACGGCCAGGAGGCCGCCCAGGTCGGCTCCGCCTACGCAACCCGGCCGCAGGACCACGTGTTCCCGTCCTATCGCGAGCACGTCGTCGGCATGATCCGCGGACTCGACCCCGTCGATATCCTGCGGATGCTGCGCGGCGTCACCCTCGGCGGCTGGACCCCCGAGGACCACGGCAACTTCCACCTGTACACCCTGGTGCTGGCCTCGCAGACCCTGCACGCCACGGGCTACGCGATGGGCATGCAGCTCGACGGCGCGACCGCGACCGGCAATCCCGAGACCGACCAGGCCGTCATCGTGTACTACGGCGATGGAGCTTCGTCGCAGGGCGACGCCAACGAGGCGCTCGTCTTCGCCGCCAGCTACCAGACCCCGCAGGTCTTCTTCCTGCAGAACAACCACTGGGCCATCTCGGTTCCCGTGACCCGGCAGTCCCGCACTCCGCTCTACCTGCGTGCCGCCGGCTTCGGCATGCCCGGCACCCAGATCGACGGCAACGACGTGCTCGCCAGTTTCGCGGTGACGGCCAAGCACCTCGACGACGCCCGCGCCGGCCACGGCCCCGCCCTGATCGAGGCCCTGACCTACCGAGTCGGTGCCCACACCACGGCCGACGACCCCACCAAGTACCGCGACCCGGAGCAGCTGGCCTACTGGGTGGCCCGCGACCCGATCGTGCGCTTCCGCAGCTACCTGCAGGGACTGGGCGTCGAGCAGGAGTTCCTCGACGCCGTCGACGAGGAGGCCGACGACTACGCCGCGGATGTGCGCCGCCGGGCCCTCGACATCCACTCCCCGGAGAAGGCCGTCATCTTCGACAACGTCTACGCCGAACCCCACCCGCTGATCCAGGAACAGAAGGCCTGGCTCGACCACTACGAGGCATCCTTCGAAGGAGGCGACGCGTGAGCGACACGATCGTGACGAGCACCACCGGCCTCGCCACACCGACCACCGCGATGCCGACCCCGGGACACCCGGCCGCCGCCAAGCGGGCCATTCCCGGCACCGGAACGGCGAACCTGCCCATGACGAAGGCCCTCAACGCGGGCCTGCGCCAGGCCATGCGCGACAACCCCCGGGTGCTGATGATGGGCGAGGACATCGGCCCGCTGGGCGGGGTCTTCCGCGTCACCGAGGGTCTGATCGCCGAATTCGGCGACAAGCGCGTGCTCGACACCCCACTGGCCGAGTCCGGCATCATCGGTACGGCCATCGGCCTGGCCCTGCGCGGCTACCGCCCGGTCTGCGAGATCCAGTTCGACGGGTTCGTCTTCCCCGGCTTTGACCAGATCACCAGCCAGCTGGCGCGGATGCGCAACCGGCACGAGGGTGGGGTCTCCATGCCCGTCGTGATCCGCATCCCCTACGGCGGCCACATCGGGTCGATCGAGCACCACCAGGAGAGCCCGGAGACGTACTTCGCGCACACGCCGGGCCTGCGCGTGGTCAGCCCGTCGAACCCGCACGACGCCTACTGGATGTTGCAGGAGGCCATCGCCTCCGACGACCCGGTCATCTTCTTCGAGCCCAAGAGCCGCTACTGGCCCAAGGGTGAGGTGAACCTTGCCGAGAGCGGCACGCCCCTGCACGCCAGCCGCGTGGTACGCAGCGGCACGGATGCGACGGTCGTCGGCCACGGCGCCATGGTCAGCGTCCTGCTGCAGGCGGCGGATCTCGCGGCGGCGGAGGGAACCAGCGTCGAGGTCATCGACCTGCGTTCAATCTCGCCGATCGACTACGGTCCCATCCTCGCGTCGGTCGAGAAGACCGGGCATCTGGTCGTCGCCCAGGAGGCCCACGGCTTCGTCAGCGTCGGATCGGAGATCGCCGCGACCGTCACGGAGAAGGCCTTCTACCTGCTCGAGGCTCCCGTGCTGCGCGTCTCCGGTTTCGACACCCCGTTCCCGCCGGCCGCCGTCGAGACGCACTTCCTGCCCAGCCCGGACCGCGTGCTCGAGGCCGTCGACCGCGCCCTCTCCTACTGATATGAGTCGCACCAGGGCTTCTCGCCTCACCAATCGCAAGGAGCGTACTCGATGAGCGTGTCGAAATTCACACTGCCCGACGTCGGCGAGGGTCTCACCGAGGCCGAAATCGTGGAGTGGAAGGTGGCGCCCGGCGACACCGTGTCGATCAACCAGGTGCTGGTCGAGATCGAGACCGCGAAGTCGCTCGTCGAGCTGCCGTCGCCGTACGTCGGCGTGGTCGGGGAGATCCTGGTGAAACCCGGCACGACCGTCGACGTCGGAACGGTCATCATCACCATCGTGGCCGAGACCGTCGCCGTCGCGTCTGCGTCGAGCAGTGCGATCGCGAACGGCGCGGGCGAGCTGGCCAGCGCGGCAGCGGATGCCGGCTCCACCATCACGGACGAGCCGGCCGAGACGCCGGGCGCGGTCCTGGTCGGGCGCGGCGCCGCGGCGACCATGCCCACCCGGCGCAAGCGCCATGGGGTCACCCCCGTCGCCCACGAGTCGATCGCGCCGCCGCCCGTGCACCCCACGCGCCCGGCCACTTCGCAGCTCCCGCAGCTGCCGCGCGCGGCATCCGCGGGCCCCGTCGTCGCCAAGCCGCCGATCCGCAAGCTGGCCAAGGACCTCGGTGTGGACTTGTCCCTGGTCGAGGCGACCGGCCCGGTCGGCGACGTCACCCGCGAGGACGTGCTGCGGGAGGCCACCCAGGCCAGCGTGTTCCGCAACATCCAGACGCCGGAATGGCCCAGCGACCGTGAGGAGCGCGTCCCGGTCAAAGGCGTGCGCAAGGCCATCGCCCAGGCCATGGCCTCCAGCGCCTTCACCGCACCGCACGTGAGCCTCTTTGTCGACGTGGACGCCACCCGCACCATGGAGTTCGTCAAGCGGCTCAAGGCGTCCACCGACTTCGCGGGCGTGCGCGTGTCCCCGATGCTGATCATGGCCAAAGCCATGATCTGGGCCGTGCGGCGCAACCCCACGGTCAACTCGGTTTTCACCGACGAGGAAATCGTGATCAAGCACTACGTGAACCTGGGCATCGCCGCGGCCACCCCCCGTGGGCTCATCGTGCCCAATGTGAAGGAAGCGCAGGACATGAGCCTGCTTGAACTGGCCCGCGCCCTTGAGAAGCTCACGCTCACCGCGCGGGACGGCAAGACCTCGCCGGCGGAGATGTCGAACGGCACGATCACGATCACCAATATCGGTGTCTTCGGCATGGATACCGGCACGCCCATCCTCAACTCCGGCGAGGCCGGCATCGTGGCCCTCGGAACGATCAAGCCCAAACCGTGGGTCGTCGACGGCGAGGTGCGGGTGCGTCAGGTGACGACCATCGGCGCGAGCTTCGACCATCGCGTGGTCGATGGGGATGTCGCGAGCCGCTTCCTGGCGGATGTCGCGAGCATCATCGAGGAGCCCGCGCTGCTACTCGAGTAAGGTCCCGGAGGAGATCCCGGCGGCAGCCCTTATTAGTGTTGACAATCATTATCATTAGGCGTAACGTCGGCCCTGTGATCAACAATCGATTCGTCCTCACCGCCCTGGCCGCCGTTGCCGCGCTGACCCTGGCCGGCTGCACTCCGACCGGCGGTTCGGCGGATGGCGCCGCCGCCGGCGACCTCAAGGTGGTCGCGACGACCACCCAGGTGGCGGACCTCACCCGCAACGTCGTCGGCGACACCGCGGGCGTAGTAGTGACCCAGCTCATCCAGCCCAACCAGAGCGCGCACAGCTATGACCCGTCCGTGGCCGACTTGACGGCCCTCGGTGAGGCCGATGTGCTCGTGATCAATGGGGTCGGCCTCGAGGAGTGGCTCGACGACGCAATCAGCGCCAGCGGCTTCGACGGCGTGACGATCGACTCCGACGAGGGCATCGAGATCCAGGACATCGCAGCCAGCGAAGAGGACCACGCCGACGACAAGGCCGCGACGGATGGCGCCGAGCACTCCCACCAGGGCGGCAACCCGCACATCTGGACCGACGTGTCCAATGCCGAGACCATGGCCGTCACCATCGTCACGGGCCTCAGTGATGCCCAGCCGGACCTGGCCCCGGACTTCGAGGCCAACGCGACCGCCTACACCGGCCGGCTGGCCGAGCTCGACGACTGGATCCGTACCAACATCGACGCCGTGCCCGCCGAGCAGCGCCTGCTCGTGAGCAACCACGACGCATTCGGCTACTTCACCGAGGCCTACGGCATCACCTACGTCGGCTCCATCGTCCCGAGCTTCGACGACAACGCCGAGCCCAGCGCCGCCGCGATCGACGAACTCGTCGCCGCCATCACGGCCACCGGGGTCAAGGCGGTATTCTCCGAGGCCTCGATCAGCCCGAAGGCCGCCGACACCATCGCCGGCGAGGCCGGCGTCATCGTGTACTCGGGAGAGGATGCGCTCTACAGCGACTCCCTCGGTGCGCGGCACAGTGACGGCGCCACCTACATCAGTTCGCAGCTGCACAACGTCGGCCTGATCCTCGAATCCTGGGGAGCCGAGCCCACCGCGGTGCCCGCAGACCTGCGATAGTTAGTCAGTGATCGAGAACCCTTCTCAAGTACGGCCGAGCGTGCCTGTCGCGCTCAAGGTGGCGGGCGCCTCCTTTTCCTACGGCCAGAGCCCTGCCCTGGCCGACATCGACTTCGAGGTGCACGCCGGCGAGGCCGTGGCGCTGATCGGGCCCAACGGGTCCGGCAAGTCCACGCTGCTCAAGGGCATCCTCGGTCTGATCCAGCGCGTGAGCGGTACCGTCGAGGTGCTGGGAGCGGCAGCGGCCCCGGCCGGATCCATCGGCTACGTGCCGCAGGCCGACGAGATCGACCAGCAGTTCCCGGTCACGCTCGAGCAGGTCGTCATGATGGGGCGCTACCGCTCGCTAGGCTGGCTGCGCCTGCCCGGTAAGCGCGACCGTCAGGCCGTGGCCCGTGCACTCGACGCGGTGGGCCTCGCGCATCGCGCGAAAACCCGCTTCGGGGAACTCTCCGGCGGCCAGCAGCAGCGCGGACTGCTCGCGCGGGCCGTGGCCGCGGGGCCCCGCCTGCTGCTGCTCGATGAGCCGTTCAACGGCCTCGACCAGCAGAATCGGGACGCGCTCGTGGGCACCGTCAAGCGTTTGAAGGAGGAGGGGGTGGCCGTGGTCGTCTCCACCCACGACCTCCAGCTCGCCCGCGAGGTCTGCGAACAGGTGTTGCTGCTCAATGGCGCCCAGGTGGCGTTCGGGCCGCGCGAGTCGGTGCTGATCCTGGAGAACGTGCAACGCACGTTCCGAGAGGTCGGCGTGGAGATCGACGAGCACACCGTAGTTGTGCCCGGGCACACCGGTCACTGAGATGGACTTCCTCAGCCCGCTGATCGACGTCTTTGCCCTGCCGTTCATGACCCGGGCCCTCTTCGTGCTGGGTGCGCTCAGCCTGGTAGCCGGCGTCGTCGGGGTGCTGGTCAACCTGCGGGGCCTCGAGTTCATCAGCGACGGTCTCACCCACGCGGTCTTCCCCGGCATCGCGATCGGCTTCGTCTGGGGTGGGCGCGAGGGGCTGTTCGCCGGCGCGATGGTCGCCGCCCTGTTCGCAGCGGTCATCCTCACCCTGATCGTGCGCCAGTCCGTGTCCTCGGATGCCGCGATCGCCATCGTCTTCACCGCCATGTTCAGCGTGGGCATCATCCTGGTCTCCCGCGAGACGAACTACGTCGGCCAGCTGGAGCAGCTTCTCTTCGGCCGCCTCCTCACGGTCAGCCCGAATGAGGTCGTGCAGACCGTCGCCATCTGCCTCGTGGCGCTGGTCCTGATCGGGCTCACGCTCAAGGAGGAGGTGTTCCGCGCCTTCGACCGGGTCGGCTTCGCCGCGGCCGGCTACCGCACGCTCGCGCTCGACCTCGTGCTCAACGTGGCCATCGCCCTCGTGGTCGTCGCGGCCTCCAGCGCCGTCGGCAACCTCCTCGTCCTGGCCGTGTTGATCGTGCCCGGCGCCGTGGCCCGGCTCATCACTGACCGGCTCTGGCTGCTGTTCCCGATCGCGGCCTGTTTCGCGGCCCTCGGTGCCTGGCTTGGGCTCGTGCTCGGTTTCCAGGCATCCGTGCAGGCCGGTCTCGACCTGCCCAGCGGCGCGACCGTGGTGCTGGTGCTGGTCGCCGGCTACGCCGTGGTGCTGCTGTTGCGCCTGTCCATCGACGGTCTTCGGCGGCTGGGTTCGCCCCGTCTGCGGCCGCAGCACACCACGCCGCCGCGCACCCCGCCGCCGCTGTCCCCGCAGCCGCGCACCCCGCCGCCGCGCGAACAGCTGGTGACGTGATGGGCTACTTCGAGAAGGCACTCCTCGCGGCCGCCGTGATCGGCGCCCTCAGCGGGCTGGTCGGATCCCTCGTCGTATTGCGCCGCCGCACTTTCTTCGCCCAGGCCCTCACCCACGCCACCTTCCCGGGCGCCGTGACCGCCACGATCGTCGGCGTGAGCATCCCACTCGGGGCGGCCCTGGCGAGCATCCTCATCGTCGGCATCATGACCCTGATCGGCCGGGTGAAGCGGCAGGGCACCCAGGTGGCGTCCGGCATCCTGCTCACCGCGGGCTTCGCGCTCGGCGTGCTTCTGCAGGCCCTCAACCCGTCGCTGCCGGTGCAGGTCGACTCCTACCTGGTCGGGTCGATCCTCACCGTCACGACCGGTGACGTCTGGCTGGCCGTCGGCGTGCTCGGGGTGGCCGTGGCCGTGATGGTGCTGCTGGGCAAGGAGATCCTGTTCTCCGCCTTCGACCCGAGCGGATTCCGCGCCGCCGGATTCCGGGAATGGCCGATCGAGCTGCTCACCCTCGCCCTGATCACCGCCACCGTGGTCACCGCAATGCCGGCCGTCGGGGCGATCCTCGCGATCGCGCTGATCGCGGCCCCGGCCGCCGCCGCGCGCCTGGTCACGCGCACCGCCACCCAGATCCTGGTTCTCGCGCCGGTGCTGGGTGCGGCCGCCGGCCTGGTCGGAGTGCTCCTGTCCCGGGCGATCGACGTGGCCGCCGGGCCGGCGATCGCCCTCACCGCGGCCGTCTTCTTCCTGGTGGCCCTGGGCGGTCGCCGGCTGGTCCGGGCGCGGTTACGGTTGAAAGCATGAAGCGGAACACCTGGCAGCGCGAGGCCGTGCGCACCGCGCTCAGCGACGCCGAGGGATTCGTCAGCGCCCAGGGTCTGCACGCCAGCCTGCACGCCACCGGTTCGCCCATCGGCCTGGCCACGGTGTACCGGGCCCTGGCCGACCTGGCCGGCGAGGGCGAGGCCGACTCGCTGCAGTCGCCCGACGGTGAGGCGCTCTACCGCGCCTGCAGCACGACTGACCACCACCACCACCTGATCTGCCGCAACTGCGGACAAACCGTCGAGATCGAAGCGGACGCCGTGGAGAACTGGGCCAAGAACGTGGCCGCCGAGCACGGCTTCAGCCAGGCCGCCCACGTGGTCGACGTGTTCGGTCTCTGCGCGGCCTGCTCCGCCGCATCCGTGGACTAGACTCACCGCCGCGCGCCCACCGCCGCGCGCCCACCGCCGCGCGCCCACCGCCGCGCGCCGGACTCGTCCTCGCCCCGAACGAATTCGACGGAGATTCTGCCCCCACCGGGCGATGTCAAGCTGAGTGGAGTCACTTGGGTTAGTTTGTGGTGGTTTCGTCGAGGAGGTGATTGATCCCGACGAGGCCGGCTGGTGCGGGTGTTTT
>NZ_SOHB01000070.1:0-16437 GCF_004403055.1 Cryobacterium sp. TMT1-19 | reverse complement strand
CTCGGCTACTCAACACCCACCGAACGCCTCATCAAACTCACACTCGCCGCCTAAAATGAAACCAAGGACCCCGTCCGAAAAGACCGGGTCACCCCAGCCCGTGTGAGCGGCGTGTCGCGAAAATCTCCGAAGTTAGCAACCGCCACGGATGCCCGGAGCGGCAACCTCCGGCCGCCACCACCGGAGCTCGACCACCGGGTCTCAACCGGACGGGGGCAGGGTCGCCATTACAGGCGGTTCAGGAAGTCCATCTCGACCTGGGCGATGACGGCGGCGATCAGGTAGCAGACGATCGTGATCACGATGATCCAGGAGGAGGCGACGGATGCCAGGCGCCGCACGTGCGGCCCCGCTGGGAGGTTGCCCGCCGTGAGGTTGTGCAGCGTCACGGCGAGGAACATTGGGATCGTGACCGTCCAGGTCACCATGCACCACGGGCAGAGCACGTCGAGCTCGAAGAAGCTCTGCGCCATCAGCCAGATCACGAACGCGAGGGCGCCGGTGACGCCCACGTTCAGCGCGATCCAGAACCAGCGGGCTAACCGCGCCCCGGCCAGGATCGCGGCGCCGATCGTGATGACTACCGGCCAGGCCATCAAGCCGATCACCGGGTTGGGGAAACCGAGGATGGCACCCTGCCACGATCCCAGGTTGGTGCTGCAGCCCACCAGCACACTGAAGTTGCAGGAAAGCTGGGCCTGCGGGTCCTCGAGGATCGCGAACTTGTCGACGGTCAGGAGGAAAGCCGCGATGAGGGCGATCAAACCACCGATGATGAAGAAGATGGCGAGCCCGATGGGGCGCTTGACGGGCGGGTTGTGGGGCACATTTGAATTATGTCATGTGCCTCGCATGTGTTCCTGAGAATGCATGCGATAATCGGAACAGTCGCTTGGGCCGCGCTCAAGTTGACGCCAGAGAAGTCTTAATGGGCCGTAAAGGCCCAGATTCATTGGTCCCACGACCAAAGGTATTAGCAGCCAGAGCCAAGAGCCGGTTGCGAACGAAGAGGATTTCCGAGGGTTTCGCGCAAGCGTGATCCTCGCACGAGAGAGTAGCCGGATGGGTGGCGCGGTCGCCCACACTGGTCAAGGAGCGCACCAGTGATGGTGGAAGACAACGAAAACATCAAAAAACGCAAGGGTTTGTTCGGCACCCGCCGCACCTCGCGGAGGGCTGCCACCCCGGTGACCGTTCCGGAGGCCGCGCCTGAGAACAACAGTGCGCAGCAAAATGACGCCGCACAGAACGTCGCTGCGGCGACGCGCGAGCCGATTTCAGCAGCGCAGGCACCCCGCGTCCACACCGACGACGCCGTGACCGAGCCGGCAGCCGCCGCTCCGTTCGGCGAAACCCCCGACTCAGAACAGGACGCTGCCGTGGAACCGACGCCGCCGCCCACCCCGACCGCCGATGTGGTTCGCCGCCCGTCCACCTCGCTGGTGTTCCAGGCCCCGGTCATCGTGCCGCTACCGGCCCGCACCGGAGCGCGCCGCGACACCGCGCGCCAGGACACCGGCCAGGACATCCGTCAGGACCATGACGACGAGGGCGACGCGTTGTCGACCGTTCGTCGTCGCGCCCGCCGGCGCACCGGCGACGAGAACCGGTCCGGATCCGACGACCCCGCGAACACCGTTGTTCGCGTGCGCACGCCCCGCGAACCCGAACTCATCACCGAACCCCAGCGGATCAAGGGGTCGACCCGCCTCGAGGCCAAGAAGCAGCGCCGCCGTGACGGCCGCGATGCCGGGCGCCGTCGCCCGGTGATCACCGAGGCCGAGTTCCTCGCCCGCCGCGAATCCGTCGACCGGGTCATGGTCGTGCGGGCCAAGCACAACAAGATTCAGATCGGGGTGCTGGAAGACGGTGTGCTGGTCGAGCACTACGTCGCCAAGAATCAGGATGCCTCGCTGATCGGAAACGTCTACCTGGGCAAGGTGCAGAACGTGCTGCCGAGCATGGAAGCAGCCTTCGTCGACATCGGACGCGGCCGCAACGCCGTGCTGTACTCGGGTGAGGTCGACTGGGAGGCCGCCGCCGAGAACTCCGGCAACAGCAGCCAGGCTCGGCGCATCGAGCTCGCGCTCAAGCCGGGCGACAAGGTGCTCGTGCAGGTCACGAAGGACCCGATCGGGCACAAGGGTGCGCGACTCACCAGCCAGGTGTCACTGCCCGGCCGCTACCTCGTCTACGTGCCGAACGGCTCGATGAACGGGATCAGCCGCAAGTTGCCCGACACCGAGCGGGCGCGCTTGAAGAAGATCCTCAAGGAGGTTTTGCCCGAGAACGTGGGGGTCATCGTGCGCACCGCGGCCGAGGGTGCCACCGACGAGCAGCTCACGCTCGACGTCAACCGGCTCACCTCGCAGTGGGCGTCCATCGCCAAGCAGGTCGACACGGTGCAGGCACCGGCCCTGCTGCACAGCGAACCGGACCTTCTGATCAAGATCGTGCGGGATGTCTTCAACGAGGACTTTCAGAAGATGGTCATCTCCGGCGAGGAATCCCGCGAGGTCATCGAGGCCTACCTGCGCCAGGTCGCACCGGACCTGGTGGAGCGCGTGGAGCGTCACGAGGGCGAGAACGACGCCTTCGACGAGTACCGTATTTCGGAGCAGATCGAGAAGGCCCTCGACCGCAAGGTCTGGCTACCGTCCGGTGGCTCCCTCGTGATCGACCGCACCGAGGCCATGACCGTCGTCGATGTCAACACCGGCAAGTTCGTCGGCTCTGGTGGAAACCTCGAGGAGACCGTCACGAAGAACAACCTCGAGGCTGCCGAAGAGATCGTTCGCCAGCTGCGTCTGCGCGACATCGGCGGCATCATCGTCGTCGACTTCATCGACATGGTCCTCGAAACCAACCGCGACCTCGTGCTGCGCCGCATGCTCGAATGCCTGAGCCGCGACCGCACCAAGCACCAGGTCGCCGAGGTTACCTCGCTCGGGCTTGTGCAGATGACCCGCAAAAAGCTCGGTCTCGGACTCCTGGAATCATTCAGCGAGAACTGTGAAGCCTGCGCCGGCCGAGGCATCGTCATCCACCACGACCCGGTGCTCAAGCACCGCCAGACGGCTCAGCCGGCCATGGAGCGTCGCCCGCGCAGCAAGTCGGGCACCAATTCCGGCGGCGACAACGGGCACCGCGGCGGAAACGGAAACGGAAACGGTACCAACTCCGCAGCCGCGCACGCGTCTCAGGCCGATGCCGGCAAGTCCGGACACGGCACCCACGGCATCACCGAGGATGCCAAGCACGCCCTCGCCCTGATCGCCGCCCGCACCATCCCGCGCGCCCTGACCGGCTCGATCCCGATCATCGCCCTGCCTGAGGCGAAGCCGGAATCGGTTCCCGCGGAGAAGGCGGCCGCCCCCGCGGCATCAGTCGACGGGTCATCTGTCGACGCGGCGACCGCCGCATCAGCCAACCCGGCCGCCGAAGCCAACCCGATCGAGGAGGCCGTGAACGAGGCAGTCGCGGCCGAGACGTCTGCACCGTCGGCACGCCGCAGCCGTAGGGCGTCCTCCCTTCCCCGCCAGCGGGACGCAGCGCCCATCGTGACCCCGGAAACCCCGGTTCAGGAGGCGCAGCAGACCCCGGTCGAGGCACCTGCCGCGCTCGAGGCCGCAACGCCCGACGACGACGAGCCCGTCGCCATCCTGGACATCCCGGTCAAGAAGTCCTCCCGTAGCCGCCGCACGGTCAGCAAGCAGGTCACCGACCAGCTGCTGGACTCGGTGCTGGACGCCCTGCCCGAGCCCAAGCAGCCGGGCCAGGGGCGTTCGCGCAGCCGGCGGGTGACGACGGCCGGCGGATCCACCGGGTCGGCCCAGCCGATCATGACCACGGCCCCGGATTCCCAGCAGTAACGAGAATCCCTGCAGGAACGAATCGAGTCGATCGGGCGACCGGCGGCGCACAGCCCACGGGGCTGGGCGTCGCCGGTCGCCCGGTCTCTTTCAACCGGCGAGGCAGCGCTTCGGGCCCCGATCAGGACTCTGGGAGAGAGCCGCTGCCCGATCGGTCCCGGCCGCGCACACGCAGGCCGCTTGCGCGGAGCCGGAGAACCAGTTCCCGATTGTCCACCGGATGCGCCCCCGAGGCCACGAGGGCGTCATAGCGGTGGGCGGGTACGTCGTAGTGGTCCAGGTCGAAGCCGCGGCGGGGGATTCCGTTGCGGGCCGCGAAAGCGTGCAGTTCGGCCAGTGACGAATCGCTGACAAGATGGGACCAGACGGTGCCATGCGCGGGCCACATCGGCTTGTCGATCAAGACGGTCATCACCCGATTCTATGATCCGGCCTCGGTTTGACCGTTGCAGCAGGATCGGCTAACGTTGACTTTTGGTGTGCGACGGGCCTTCGCCCCCGCGATCACCGAGGTTTTCTGAGAGCGACGGGCCGACTTGGCGTGTTTAAGGCAGTAACTTTCCATCACGGGGCCTCACGGCTCCCCAGAGATAGGTACGTAACGTGGTTTACGCAGTTGTGCGCGCCGGTGGGCGGCAGGAAAAGGTAGAGGTCGGGACCATCGTCACGATGGACCGAATCAAAGCCAACAAGGACGGCAACGTCGAGCTGGCCGCAGTGCTTCTCGTCGACGGCGACACGATCACCTCTGACTCCCAGTCACTGGCCAAGATCACGGTCACGGCCGAGGTCTTGAACGATCTCCGCGGTCCGAAGATCGTCATCCAGAAGTTCAAGAACAAGACCGGGTACAAGAAGCGTCAGGGGCACCGTCAGGAGCTCACTCGCGTTCAGGTTACCGGCATCGCCTAGGCCCTGAGGAGCAGAACAGATGGCACATAAAAAAGGCGCGAGTTCCACTCGCAACGGTCGCGACTCCAACGCCCAGCGCCTCGGCGTGAAGCGCTTCGGCGGTCAGGTTGTCAGCGCGGGCGAGATCATCGTCCGTCAGCGCGGCACCCACTTCCACCCCGGCGTCAACGTCGGCCGTGGTGGCGACGACACGCTCTTCGCTCTCGAGCCCGGCTCGGTTGAGTTCGGCGCCAAGGGCGGCCGCAAGGTCGTCAACATCGTGGTGGCTGCCGCTTAGGCATTCCACATCGGTAAGCGTGAGGGCGGGCTTCGGCTCGCCCTTTGCGTGTTTTACGGCACCCGCACGACAAGATGCACAGCACCAATGATTTACGCACCACTGAGCTTTTTGCCACCTGAAAGGGGCACCCCCATGGCCACGTTTGTTGACCACGTCACTCTCCACCTGCGAGCAGGCAACGGAGGGAACGGCTGTGTCTCCGTCAAGCGTGAGAAGTTCAAGCCGCTCGCCGGCCCTGACGGAGGCAACGGCGGAAGCGGTGGTGACATCGTGCTCGTCGCCGACCCGAACGTGACGACCCTCCTCGGTTACCACCGGTCCCCGCACCGCAGCTCCGCGAACGGCGGCCCCGGCATGGGTGACCACCGCGCCGGCTTCGGCAGCGAGCTGATGGAGCTGGCCGTCCCGCTCGGCACCGTGGTCAAAGACGCCGAGGGCAACGAACTCGCCGACATGACCGAGCCGGGCTTCCGTATCGTCGTGGCGCCTGGCGGTCAGGGCGGGCTCGGCAACGCGGCCCTGGCCTCGCTCAAACGCAAAGCCCCCGGCTTCGCCCTGCTCGGCACCTACGGCTGGGAAGGCGACATCCAGCTTGAACTCAAGACCGTGGCGGATGTCGCGCTCGTCGGCTACCCCTCGGCCGGCAAGTCCAGCCTGATCGCGGCCATCTCGGCGGCCCGGCCCAAGATTGCGGATTACCCGTTCACGACCCTGCACCCCAACCTCGGCGTCGTGGATGCCGGCGAGGTGCGCTACACCGTCGCCGACGTGCCCGGCCTAATCGAGGGCGCCAGCGAGGGAAAGGGCCTCGGCCTCGAATTCCTTCGTCACGTGGAACGGTGTACGGCGTTGCTGCACATCCTCGACTGCGCCACACTCGACCCTGACCGTGACCCGCTCAGCGACCTCGACGTCATTCTCGGCGAACTGGCCGCCTACCCGGTGCCCGACGGCCAGAAGCCGCTCCTCGACCGCCCCCAGTTGATCGCCCTGAACAAGATCGACGTTCCCGAGGGCCGGGAGCTCGCGGAGTTCGTCAAGCCCGACCTCGAGGCGCGCGGTTACCGCGTGTTCGAGATCTCGACCGTCAGCCATGAGGGTCTCAAGCAGCTCAACTATGCGCTGGCCGAGACCGTCGAGGCCGGACGGGTCGAGGCCGCCGCGGCGCAGGCCGTCAAGCCGCGCATCGTGATCCGCCCGAAGGCCGTCGACGACAGCGGCTTCGTCGTCAAGGTCGAGGGTGGGTCGTTCGGCAACATCTACCGCATCATCGGCACCAAGCCCGAGCGCTGGGTGCAGCAGACGGACTTCAAGAACGACGAGGCCGTCGGCTTCCTGGCCGACCGCCTGGCCAAGCTCGGCATCGAGAACGAACTGTTCAAGGCCGGCGCGATCGCCGGCTCGACGGTCATCATCGGGCCCGGCAACGGCGTGGTCTTCGACTGGGAGCCCACCCTCACCTCCACGGCCGAACTGATCACGGCCCCGCGTGGCACCGACACCCGCCTTGACGACTCCAAGCGACGCACCAGCAACGAGCGCCGAGAGGAGTACTTCGGCCGGATGGACGCCAAGGCAGCCGCACGCGCCGAACTGATCCGAGAGCGCGAGGCCGGCATGTGGTCGACCGGCGAGGAAGAGTACAACGGCGACACTCTCACGGGCGACGGTTCAGTCCCGGTGTCGCCCCGTAAGGAGAGCGGGGCCGAATGAGTCACCGCTCCCGCGCCCAGGTAGCTTCCGCCCGGCGCATCGTCGTGAAGGTCGGCTCCTCGTCGATCAGCGGCGACAACTCCGAGCAGATCGTACCTCTGATCGAGGTCCTGGCCCAGGCCCACAATCGCGGCGTGGAGGTTGTCCTGGTGTCGAGCGGCGCCGTCGCCAGCGGCATGGACTACCTCAACCTCGACGAGCGGCCGGCCGACCTGGCCACCCAACAGGCCGCGGCATCCGTGGGTCAGAACGTGCTCACGGCCCGTTACCAGGAGACTCTGGACCGCTATGGCATTGCCGCGGGGCAGGTGCTGCTGACAGAGGGTGACCTACTCAACGAGCCGCACCGCAGCAACACCCGCCGCGCGGTGAACCGGCTGCTGGACCTGCGCATTATGCCCGTCGTGAACGAGAACGACACGGTCGCGACCTACGGGCTGCGATTCGGCGACAACGACCGGCTCGCCGCCATGCTCTCGGTGCTCATCCGCGCCGACCTACTGCTCTTGCTCAGCGACGTCGACGCGCTCTACACTAAGCCCCCGCACCTGCCCGGTGCGGAACCGATCGACTTTATCGGGTTCGACCAGGAACTGGACGGCATGGAGTTCGGGGCGAACAAGGGTGCCGGCACCGTGGGCACCGGCGGGGCGGACACCAAGGTGAGGGCGGCCCGCCTGGCCGCCTCCGCCGGAACGGCCGTTCTCGTCACTGAGACGAGCCTGGCCGCAGAGGCCCTCCGCGGCGGCTCCTGTGGCACCTGGTTCGAGCCGATGCCCACCGCGCCCGGCCGAGCGCTTCTGTGAGCGCACTCGGCCGACACGAGGTCGCGTCGGCCGCGCGCATCGTTGTGAAGGTCGGCTCCTCCTCGATCAGCGGCGCGAACATCGCACAGATCATCCCGCTCGTCGATGCCCTTGCCGAGGCGCACGGGCGCGGAGTGGAGATCGTCCTCGTCTCCTCCGGGGCCATCGCCACCGGCATGCCCTACCTGCAACTCGACGAGCGCCCCACCGACCTGGCCACCCAGCAGGCCGCGGCATCCGTGGGCCAGAACCTGCTCATCTTCCGCTACCAGGACAGCCTCGACCGGTACGACATCGTCGCCGGCCAGGTGCTGCTCACTGCCGGTGACCTGGAAAACCCCTCGCATCGAGGCAACGCCCACCGGGCGATGGATCGCCTGCTCGGTCTGCGCATCCTGCCGATCGTCAACGAGAACGACACGGTCGCCACCCACGAGATCCGGTTCGGCGACAACGACCGGTTGGCCGCCCTGGTCGCCACGCTCATCCACGCCGACCTGCTGGTCCTGCTCAGCGACGTCGACGCCCTCTACACGCGCGCGCCGCACCTGCCGGGCGCGGAACGCATCGATCACGTCCCCTGCGGCGATCCCATGCTCGGTGTCGAGCTCAGCGGCAGCCGCTCCGGCGTGGGCACCGGGGGTGCCGACACCAAGGTGTCGGCCGCACGGATCGCGGCGGAGGCCGGCACTGCCGTGCTGCTCACCTCGACTGGTCTGGTTGCCGAGGCACTCCGCGGCGACCCGGTCGGAACCTGGTTCGAACCCGCTCTGGCCTAAACTACCGGGATGCTGCAGACCGACTCACCTCAGATCACCTCGATCCTCGAAGCCGCCCGAACCGCCGCCCGAACTCTGGCCACGACGTCGACCGGGCTGAAGAACCAGGCGTTGCACGGGATCGCCGCCGCCCTGCGGGGGAGCGCTGCGGAGATTCTGGCCGCTAACACCCTGGATCTGGCCGCCGGCACGCACAATGGCCTCTCCGAGGGCTTGCTCGACCGCCTCAGCCTCGACGAGGCGCGCATTAACGCCCTCGCCGACGCCGTGCTCGAGATCAGCCTGCTCACCGATCCCGTCGGGGAGGTTGTGCGCGGCTCCAGCCTGCCCAACGGCGTCCGAATCAGCCAGGTGCGTGTACCCTTCGGTGTCGTCGGCGTCATCTACGAGGCCCGCCCGAACGTCACCGTGGACATAGCCGCCATCGCTCTGAAGAGCGGCAACGCCGTCGTCCTGCGGGGCGGATCGGCCGCCGAGAACACCAACCGGGTGCTCGTCACCCTGCTCCAGGCCGCGATCAGGCAGGTCGGCCTGCCCGAGGCGTGCGTGCAGACCATCGACCCGTTCGGCCGTACCGGTGCCACCGAGCTGATGCAGGCCCGCGGCTTTGTCGACGTGCTGATCCCGCGGGGGAGCGCCGGCCTGATTCGGGCTGTCGTCACCCAGTCGACCGTGCCCGTGATCGAGACCGGGGCCGGCGTCGTGCACATCTTCGTCGACGAGTCGGCGAATCCGGAGTGGGCGGTCGACATCGTGCACAACTCGAAGGTGCACCGGCCCAGTGTCTGCAACGCCCTCGAGACTCTGCTCGTGCACGAGGCCGCGGCCGCGCGGCTCCTGCCGGCCGTTCTGGCGAAGCTGACGGAGTCCGGCGTTACCCTGCACGGCGACGACCGCGTGCGCGAGATCTTCCCCGCGGCCGTGCCGGCCACGGAGGAGGACTGGTCCACCGAGTACATGGGCCTCGAACTGGCCGTGGCGGTCGTCGACTCCCTCGACGACGCCATTGCGCACATCCGTCGCTACTCGACCGGGCACACGGAGTCGATCATCACAAACGACATCGTGAACGCCGACCGGTTTCTCGGAGAAGTGGATTCCGCGGCGGTCATGGTCAATGCCTCGACCCGGTTCACCGATGGCGGCGAGTTCGGTTTCGGAGCCGAGGTGGGCATTTCCACCCAGAAACTGCACGCTCGCGGGCCGATGGGTCTGCCCGAGCTCACCAGCACCAAGTGGATCGTGCGTGGCTCCGGCCAGGTGCGCGCATAGCCCCGCTAGACTGTGAGCCGCGGCGTATCACTGTGCCTTGTGTGTCCCTGAATGGAGAATCCCATGTCGTTCCTGACCGTTGTGCTGGCTGAGGCCGGGCTCGTCGATTTGCCGATGCCGATCTTCCTCTACGGAGTGATCGCCCTCGTGGTCTTCGCCGCGCTCGGCTTCGTCGTCTGGTCCTACCGGGATGTCGCCAACCGCCACCAGGCCAAGGCGAAGGCTTACGCCGACGCCCACGGCGGCGCGCGCAGCGACCACTAATCGGAAGCGTCACCCATCGATAATCCCGGGGCCCGCCCACCGCGCATCGGCGTGATGGGCGGCACGTTCGACCCCATTCACCACGGGCACCTTGTGGCCGCCAGCGAGGTGGCTCAGAGCTTCGACCTTGATACGGTCATTTTCGTTCCCACCGGTCAGCCGTGGCAGAAGGCAGATGTGACCGAGAGCGAGCACCGGTATCTCATGACGGTCATCGCCACCGCCTCCAATCCCCGGTTCACCGTCAGCCGGGTCGACATCGACCGAACCGGGCCCACGTACACGATCGACACCCTGCGGGATCTGCACGCCGAACGCCCGGACGCGGAGCTGTTCTTCATCACGGGTGCCGACGCGATGGGGCAGATCCTGGGCTGGAAAGATGTTCAGGAGCTCTGGGACCTGGCCCATTTCGTGGCTGTGAGTCGTCCGGGACACGAGCTCAGTATTTCGGGATTGCCCGACCAGGACGTAAGCTTGTTGGAGGTTCCGGCTCTGGCCATCTCGTCCACGGACTGCCGGGAACGTGTGAATCGGGGATTCCCGGTCTGGTATCTGGTCCCCGATGGGGTTGTCCAGTACATCTCAAAGCATCATCTGTATCGGAGTGTGGCATGACGTTGGGTAATGACCCACAGCCACTGACGCGGCGACAAGCCCGCGAATTGGCTAGTCGGAACGAGCAGGTTGTCGCCGGCGAATCCGCCGTACCTGCGCCTCCGGCGCCGCTCGAACCGGCACCGGTGGATCAGGCACCGGTTCCGGTGACGGATGCCCTTTCCGCAAAGCAGCACGCCGCCCAGCAGTATCCCGCCGCACCGTCCGCGTTCGCGCCTCGCGCCGTCGACGGCACGCGCAGCGTTCTCCACGCGCAGGACCACAGCACCCTGACCCGTCGTGAGCTGCGCGCGCTTCAGACCGCACAGACCGGCGATTCCGGCGAATTCCTGCTGAAGCACAACTCCCACACCGAGTCGGCGCTCCCCGCTGCCCCGATCGCACCCGTGCCCGAGACGGCTGCGCACCCCTTCGCCATCGACGCGCTGCACGTTCCGGTGGCCCCCGCCAAGGTGGCGCCGCCCGTCGAGTTCCTGATTGAGGCCTCCCCGCGCACGAAGGTCAAGTCCCGACCCGGAGTGCTCCACCCGCCGGTCGGACACTGGTCGCTGGCCCGCGACGAGGTTGACGACCACGTTCCCGGCGTGACACAGCTCGAACCGTTCGACCAGATCGTGGCTCGCGGCATCAGCGCCGGCGGCATTCCGACCACGACCAACGCCCTGATCCTGCCGTCCATCCCGCACCACGGATCTTCGTCGGGCCCGCTCATGCGCACCGGCGAGATCATGGTCACCGGGTCGATCGACCTGCCCCGCAGCCTCGGTTCCACCGGAGCCCTGCCGAACGTCTTCGACTCGTCGGACATGGATCAGATGCTCGACCAGCTCGACGAGGGTGGACACCATAGCGACGTCGCCCCGGTCAGTGCGAGCCGCGCCGTCAGCACGCACGCTTCGACCCGGGGAGTCATGGCTCCACCGAAAAAGCGCGGGTTGACCGTTCCGGCCGTCCTGACCGTTACCGCAGGCGTCCTCGCTTTCGGCGTGCTGGCCCTGATCGTGGCCGGCTACGTCCTCAAGATTTTCTAATGCCATCCATTTCGCTTTCACTAACTCAGGGATTCATTCGATGACCGCTTCTGCCCATGCTCTCGAGCTCCTCCAGGTGGCCGCCGCCGCCGCAGACTCGAAAGCGGGAGAGGACCTCGTCGCAATCGACGTATCCAATCCCCTGCCTCTCACCGACATCTTCCTGATCGTCACGGGCCGCTCCGAGCGCAACGTGGTGGCCATCGCCGGTGAGATCGAAGACAAGATGACCGAGGCCGGCCACAAACCGCTGCGTCGCGAAGGCCGTGCCGAGGGGCGCTGGGTCCTCGTCGACTTCGGCGATCTCGTCGTGCACATTTTCCACGAGGAAGAGCGCGTGTACTACTCGCTCGAACGTCTGTGGAAAGACTGCCCCGTCATTCCCATCGCACTGCCTGCCCACAAGGCCGCCGAGTAGCGGTGGTCAGCAGCAGGCTAATCATGTAGTAGCCTAGAGAAGTTGTTTCGGGCACGTTGCGAAACACATTCTGGGTCCGTGGCGCAGCTGGTAGCGCACCTGCATGGCATGCAGGGGGTCAGGGGTTCGAATCCCCTCGGATCCACCGAGTAGCACAACGTACCGAAAATATGGAACAGGCCTCGACTTCGGTCGGGGCCTGTTCTGGTTATGTGGGGCAGAAAAGCTCATCAGTGAACTTCGCATGAAATGTATCGATCAGATGGATCCTCGCGGAGGGCCCTCTGACGCGACTGCGGGGGCTGGTGATCACGCGCCGTCGATCAGGGCGAAGCGTGGAACGTCTGCGCCGTCGATGCGGACGGTTCCCGTGAACATGGCCAAGGGGCGCACCCACAGCCCGCGTTCTCCGTACAGGGCGGTGTAGACCACCAGCTGTTCCTCGGTCTCCGAGTGCAGCGCCACGCCGAGAACCTCGTAGAGGTGACCCTTGTAGTGCTTGTATCTGCCGATCGCAATGTCATTCATGGTGGGCTGACTCTAGGCTCCTTCGCCCGGCATTCCCAAACCGTCATCTCCCCACCCGAGCCGGACCGGCAGGTACCGGGCCGTACCCTGTTGCCCGGCGCCACACACCTGTTCGAGGAGCCGAAACCCTGGCGGAGGCCGCCGACCTGGCCCGGAACCGGGTCGCCGACCACCTCGCCCCGACCGTCCCGCCACCGGTTGCCCGCACCGCGAGTATCGCCCCGAGTCCGGCCGACACCCGAGCGACGGGAGTCACAGAACGAACCCGGCACGGGAGGTGACCGCGACGCTGCGGTCGAACAGGTCGGCAGAACGCGAGTACGAGACCGAGCCGACCGGGTTCCGGCGGCCCGGACGCTGCCCGATACTGGAGGGGTGCCCGAGACTTCGATCCCCGCAGAGCGCCCGCAGCGCCCTCGACCGTGCCCCTGCCCGAGCGGCAACCCCTATTTCGCGTGCTGTGGTCGGTTCCACCGCGGGGACGCGTTTGCGCCCACCGCGGAGGCGCTGATGCGGTCCCGGTACGCGGCCTTCGCGGTGGGGGAGCCGGACTACCTGCTCACGACGTGGCATCCGCTCACCCGCCCGGAGGTGCTGGAACTCGACGCCGACGTGCGTTGGCTCCGCCTCGAGATCGAACGGACCGCGCAGGGCGGCCCGTTCGACACCGAAGGGGTGGTGGAGTTCACCGCGCACAGCCGGTCCGGCGGCGTCTCCTCGCAGCAGCACGAGATCAGCCGGTTCGTGCGCCTGAACCGCCGGTGGGTCTACCGGGACGCCGTCTAGCCCAGCTGCTCCAGGTGGGCTTTCAGCCGCGCCGCGAACGCGGGGCGGGCACCTTCGGCCCGCACAGTCTGCAGCACGTGTTCCCGCACGCCCAGGGCGGTGAGCGTGGCGCTGAGCCCCTGACTTCTCCGGGGGGCATGATCATCGGGTCGACGGTCGTGCGTGCCGGGTGGGCTCCCCACCCGAGAAGACCACCCCGTCGAGCAGGCCGTGACGCTTGGTCAGCAGCCAGCCGCAGGTGGACAGTGCCACAAGTCCCGCGATCTGCAGATCGTTCGCGCTCGCCCTTCTTGCCGATGCTGAACGAGCTGACCGGGCGGAAGTGGCCCATCACGATGGTCCACACCTCACAGACGCCGCCGCAGACCGTGCAGGTCGGGTGCTCGCCGGCCAGGTAGCCGTGGTCGGGGCAGATTGAGAACGACGGCGTAACCGTGATGTACGGCAGCCGGTGCGTCGTCAGGGAGCGCTGGACGAGCTCGCGCCAGGCCGCGGCCGTGCAGAGCTTCTCCGACATGTACAGGTGCAGCACGGTGCCGCCGGTGTACTTGCTCTGCAGCTCGTCCTGGCGGTCGAGGGCCTCGAACGAGTCGTCGGTGAAGCCCACCGGCAGCTGGGACGAGTCGGTGTAGTACGGGTTCGCTTCGGTTCGGGCCTGCAGGATGTCCGGGAAGCGCTTCCGATCGTCCTTTGCGAACCGCTCGGTGGTGCCCTCCGCCGGGGTAGCCTCCAGGTTGTACATGTTTCCGGTGGTCTCCTGGAATGAAGTTCTGGAAATAAGGAGTGCCAAACTTCGCGGTCATCACGTCGATAGACGCCCGGTTGATCACGGCCATCTCCTCGGCCAGGTCGCCGTGGTTGAAGTCCTGCTCGACCTCGCCGATCACGGTCACCTGCTCGCGCAGGTACTCCGGGCAGACCCAGTCGAACGTGAGGTTGGTGAACGGCGCCCGGTAGGAGTCGAAGGAGCTGAACTCCTGCGCTCCGGCCCACTCGCTCTGCATGGTGCCGAGGAAATTGACGATCTGCGCGAGGGCCGAGGAGAAATGCCCCGGGGAGTGGACTCGACCTTGTCGAGAAAGCCAATCAGTCCCTCGTCGAGGAACACCCGGAGCGACCAGCCGGCGCAATAGCCGGCCAGCATGTCGAGGTCGTGGATGTGTAGCTCGCCCTCGCGCTGCGCCTTGCCGATCTCGGCGCTGGAGACGGCGGTACGGATCCGCACTGCGTCGGAGGGAGCGTCGGCGCCAGTGCGCTTGATGGCCCAAAATTTCGGGTTTGTGCATTCGACCTCACACCCTGTGCCTCAACGTCACCACATCTTGGGGTCCACATTCCGATACTGACGAGATGTGGTGGTGAGTGGCTAAGCGAACGGTAAGAACAGGGCCGCCAAAAGGGCGACGTAGACGACCACGAAGACTGCGGGGGTCAGGAAGCGCACGACGTTGATCCACGGTGCGGAGGCGATGACGCCGCGCCCGAGGGCGCTGCTCGCGGGCAGCGCGCAGAGGTCAGCCACGATGGCGAGCCCTTCGTTCGCGGACGCGATTTGAGCGAGCGCGCCGAGAATGCCTGAGGCCAGCAGGATGCCCGCGGCCGCGATGCGCACGCTCAGCTCGGCCTCCGCCAGGCCGAGGGACAGGAAAGCCACGAGCGCCGTGAGTAGGAAGGTCGGAGCGAGCTGGGACATGATGATGTGCCAACGGGCCCGGGTCCAGAGCGAAATGAGTTCGTGTTCGGTCATGGGAAATCTCCTGTCGCCGGGGCGACCGGATGGTGGCGCCTGACCCCATTCTGCCCCTCGCGCCGGCTCGCCGGCGGCCCCCTCCCTAGCGGAGCGCCCCGAACCTCAGGTCGGGCTCGGAATATTCCCGGGACGGCCGCGGTTTGGCCTTTGAATGCATTTGCATAGAGTTTGTCGAACGTACCGACCACGGCGAGGAGCACGCACCAGATGAAAAAGAAGTTCGAACTCGGGCTGGATACCTTCGGTGACGTTACCTTTGACGCCTTCGGGGCCCGGTTGTCCCAGGCGGCGACGCTGCGCAACGTGGTGGCCGAGGGTGTGCTGGCCGATCAGGTCGGCCTGGACTTTTTCGGGATCGGTGAGCACCACCGGGAAGATTTCGCCGTTTCCGCCCCCGAGGTTGTTCTGGCCGCAATCGCCGGGCAGACCACCGGCATCCGTCTCGGGTCTGCGGTCACCGTTCTGAGCTCCGACGACCCGGTGCGCGTCTTCCAGCGCTTCTCCACCCTCGACGCGGTCTCCAGCGGGCGTGCCGAGGTCATCCTGGGTCGCGGCTCCTTCACCGAGTCGTTCCCGCTTTTCGGCCTGGAGCTGGAGCAATATGAGCTTCTGTTCGAGGAAAAGCTCAACCTCTTCACCGAGCTGCTCAAGGAGGAGCCCATCACTTGGTCGGGCGAAACCCGTGCCGGCCTGCGTAACCAGCGGGTGTTCCCGCCCACCGAATCCGGATCCCTCACCACCTGAATCGGCGTGGGCGGCAGCCCCCAGTCCGTCGTGCGCGCCGCGCACTACGGCCTGCCGCTGATGCTGGCCATCATCGGCGGCTCGCCGCTGGCCTTCGTGCCACTGGTCCAGCTCTATCACCGTGCGCTGGCCCAGTTCGAGAAGCCGACCCGCCCGATCGGCGAGCACTCCCCGGGATATGTGGCCGTGACGGATGCCCAGGCCCGCGAGGAAATGTGGCCGCACTATGCCGCCATGCAGGACCGGATCGGCCGCGAGCGCGGTTGGGGTCCGGTCACCCGGGAGCGCTTCGAACACGACGCCGGCCCGGACGGCGCCCTGTTCGTGGGCTCACCCGAGACCGTGGCCACGAAGATCGCCGCCACGGCGGTGAGGCTGGGGCTCGCCCGCTTCGACCTCAAATACAGCCTCGGCACGCTCTCCCACGAGAAACTGATGACCAGCATCGAGCTTTACGGCACCGAGGTGGCACCGCTCGTGCGCGAGCTGGTAGCTGCCGACCGCGCCGACGACGAGAGCGGGTGATCGCGGAACGCCAGAATACGAGGCCCGTCACAGCGCCCGGAACGAATTCGACGGAGATTTTGGCTCTCCTGCTTCATCCGTGGGTGTTGCGGAGCGCCTTAACGGCCGCACGCCGCTTCCTGTCTAGGTTTCTGACTGT
>NZ_SOHB01000055.1:0-12824 GCF_004403055.1 Cryobacterium sp. TMT1-19 | reverse complement strand
GGCGCTTCGACCAAGCGCCGCCGACCGAGCGGGCGCCGGCAGCCGGGCGGGCGCCGGCAGCCGGCCCGGCGCACGGCGGCATCCGGACCACGAGACGGCGGCACCATCCAGGCCCCCCGGACGACCCCGTTCCTACCCCTGTAGATAATATACGATTTGTGATACCGTTTCGAGATCGCACGATTCCAGCACCACACAGGGAAATACAAAGGGGTATTCCATGGCATTGACGACCGACCGAACGAGCGCCGCGAAAGCGACCGCCGCGAAACGACACGAGGAACGCCGGGTCCTCGCCGGCACCATGGTGGGCACCACCATCGAGTGGTACGACTTCTTCATCTACGCGCAGGCCGCCGGCCTCGTGCTGGCCGGGCTGTACTTCGCCCCGCTCGCCAACGACAACGCCGGTCTGGCGCAGCTCGTGGCCTGGGCCTCCCTCGGCATCAGCTTCCTCTTCCGCCCGCTGGGCGCGGTCGTGGCCGGCCACCTCGGTGACCGCCTCGGCCGCAAGGCCATGCTCGTGCTGACCCTCGTCATCATGGGCGCGGCCACGGCACTGATCGGCCTCCTGCCGACCTTCGAGCAGATCGGCGTCTGGGCGCCGATCCTGCTGATCGTGCTACGCATCCTGCAGGGCTTCTCGGCCGGCGGGGAATGGGGCGGTGCCGCCCTGATGTCGGTTGAGCACGCCCCGGTCAACAAGCGCGGATTCTTCGGCGCGTACCCGCAGATCGGCGTGCCGACCGGACTCATCCTCGCCACCGGCGTCATGCTCCTGGTGACCAGCACGATGAGCGAGGAGGCCTTCCTCGCCTGGGGCTGGCGCATCCCGTTCCTCGTCTCGGTGCTGCTTATCGTGGTCGGCTTCATCATTCGCCGCTCGGTCGACGAGAGCCCCGTCTTCAAGGAGATGCAGGATCGCAAGAAAGAATCGGCCGCCCCCCTCCGCCAGCTCTTCCGCGGCCACTGGCGCCAAGTCATCCTGACCGCCCTGATCTTCATCGCCAACAACGCCGCCGGCTACCTGTTGATCGCGTTCTTCTCCTCCTACGCCACCAAGCCGGTCGAGGCCGGCGGCCTGGGCATGGAACGCTCCCCCGTGCTGCTGGCCAGCACCATCGCCGCCGCGTTCTGGCTCGCGTCGACGATGATCGGCGGCATCCTGTCCGACAAGATCGGGCGCATCCGCACGTTCCAGTTCGGCTACGCCTGGCTGTTCCTCTGGGCCATCCCGATGTTCCTGCTGATCGACACCGGCGAGATCCTCTGGTTCACGGTAGCGCTCGTCGTGCTGGCCAGCGGGCTCGGCTTCTCGTACGGTCCACAGGCGGCGCTCTACGCGGAGATGTTCCCGGCTCAGGTACGCTACTCGGGCGTGTCCATCGGCTACGCCATGGGTGCCATCCTCGGTGGGGCGTTCGCTCCCCTGATCGCGCAGCTGCTGCTGGACGAGACCGCCTGGTCACCGTCGATCGGCATCTACATCATGGTGCTGGCCACGATCTCCTTCGTCGCGGTCTCCGTGGTGAAGGAAACCCGTGGAGTCCCGCTCGGCATTTCCCAGCACGACTAGAAAGCCGCAAAACATGCCGAACTCGACCTCCGTGGGCGCCGCCGACGTCAGCGCAAGCAACAGCGCGGGTATCAGCGTCACCGCCACCACCGATCTCGCCACACCGGGCAAGATCATTGCGGTGCACCTCAACTACCCGAGCCGGGCCGCCCAGCGCGGCCGCACGCCGGAGCAGCCGTCGTACTTCCTCAAACCGGCGTCGTCGCGGAGTTCCAGCGGCACGCCGGTGGAACGGCCCGACGGATGCGAGCTGCTGGTGTTCGAGGGCGAGATCGCGCTGGTGATCGGGAACCGCACCCGCGGCGTCTCGCCCGAGGAGGGCTGGGCGGCGGTCTCGCACGTGACCTGCGCCAACGACTTCGGCGTGTACGACCTGCGCTACGCCGACAAGGGCTCGAACCTGCGCTCGAAGGGCGCCGACGGCTTCACCCCCGTCGGGCCGACACTGCTGCCGGCGGCCGGCCTCGACCCGGCAGCGCTGCGCATCCGCACCTGGGTCAACGGCACGCTCGTACAGGAGGACACGACGGCCGACCTGCTTTTCGGGTTCGGCCGGCTCGTCGCCGACCTCTCGCAGCTGCTCACGCTCGAGCCCGGCGACCTGATCCTCACCGGCACGCCGGCCGGTTCGTCGGTCGTCGTGCCCGGCGACATCGTCGAGGTCGAAGTGGATGCCCCAGGAGCCCCGGGCGCACCCCGCACCGGCCGCCTCGTCAGCCCGATTCGGCAGGGCACGGTGCCGTTCGGCGCGTTCGGGGCCGGCCCGCGGGTCGACGATCTGCAGCGCACCGAGGCGTGGGGTTCGGCGGAGGCGGCCGGGCTCGCACCGGCATCCGTCACCGCACCCACAGCGGAGCAGACGCCCCCGCCGTTCGCCCTCACCCCCGAGCTGAAGGCCCGGATCAACAGTGTGGGCACCGCCACCCTCAGCGCCCAGTTGCGCAAGCGCGGGCTCAACTCAGTGTCGATCGACGGCCTCAGCTCGACCCGGCCGGGCGCCCGTCTCGTCGGCCGGGCCCGCACACTCCGGTACATTCCGGCGCGGGAGGACCTGTTCGAGTCGCACGGCGGCGGCTACAACGCCCAGAAGCGCGCCTTCGACTCGCTCGGACAGGGCGACGTGCTCGTGATCGAGGCCCGCGGCGAGCGCGGCACGGGCACGGTCGGCGACATCCTCGCCCTGCGCGCCCAGATGCGCGGCGCGGCCGGCATCGTGACGGATGGCGGTGTGCGCGATCTCGCGGCCGTCACCGCCCTGGAGATCCCGACCTACCACGCCGGACCGCACCCTGCCGTGCTCGGACGCCGGCACGTGCCGTGGGACATGGACCTGACCGTGGCCTGCGGCGGGGCATCCGTGCAGCCCGGCGACGTGATCGTCGGGGACGCCGACGGACTGATCGTGATCCCGCCGCACTTGGTTGAGGAGGTGGTCGCCGCAGCCATCGTGCAGGAGCGCGAGGAGACCTTCATCGCCGCCATGGTCACGGCCGGGCACGGCGTCGACGGGCTCTACCCGATGAACGCCGAGTGGAAGGCCCGGTATCGGGTCTGGCTGGAGGAACAGGTATGACGGCCTCGGTCTCGGCTGGCTCGACTGGCTCGACTGGCTCGGCAGGCTCGGCAGGCTCGACAGGCTCGGCAGGCTCGGCAGGCTCGGCAGGCTCGGCAGGCTCGACTGGCGTCGCGACCGGCTCGACCACCGGCGTCTCGACCACCGGCGCGGAGGCGTCGCTGAGCAAGGCGCAGCTCGCCCACCGGTGGATCCGGGCCCGCATCTCCGACGGCAGCTTCAGCCCGGGCTACCGCCTGGTGCTCGGGCAGATCGCCCGGGAGATCGGTGTCAGCACCGTGCCAGTGCGGGAGGCCATCCGTCTGCTGGAGGCAGAGGGTCTGGTCACGTTCGAGCGCAACGTCGGCGCCCAGGTGGCCATGCTCGACGTCACCGAGTACACCCACACGATGCAGACGCTGGCCCTCGTCGAGGGCTACGCCACCGCCCTGTCGGCGCCGCGGCTCGACCCGGAGACGCTGCTGCGCGCCCGGGAGATCAACGCGGAGATGGACGAGTGCCTGCACCACTTCGACCCGGTGCGTTTCACCAGCCTGAACCGCGAGTTCCACTCGGCCCTGTTCGAGGCCTGCAGCAATGCGCACATCCTCGACCTGGTGCAGCGGGGCTGGAGCCGGCTCGGCACCCTGCGCGAATCCACGTTCAGCTTCGTGCCCGGTCGGGCGCACGAGTCCGTCGCCGAGCACACCGCGCTGCTCGACCTGATCGAGGACGGCGCCGATCCCCTGCAGATCGAACTGGCCGCGCGCGACCACCGACTCGGCACCCTGAACGCCTTCCTCGCCCAGCAGCACACCGCCCCCACCGCCTCCACCCCCTAACAGCCAATCCCGCAACTGTTCCCGTAACGGACGACTGTTGCCCGCACACCGGGAACATTCGTCCGATTCGGCAACAGTCGCGGACGCATCCGTTGCCCTCGAAAGGAAGAACAATGAAGTTCCGCACCGACCCGAGTCAGATCACAGGCTCTATCGCGCCCCTGATGAGCCCGTTCACGGCCGACGGCGCCGTCGACCACGCCGGCCTCACCAACCTCGTGAACTGGCAGCTCGCCTCTGGCACGCACGGGATCTCGCTCGGCGGCTCCACCGGCGAGCCGAGCTCGCAGACCATCGCCGAGCGTGCCAGCGCGATCCGCACCGTGGCCGCCGCGGTCGGCGACCGGGTGCCGTTCATGCCCGGCACCGGCTCGGCCAAGCTCGACGAGACCCTCGAGCTCACCGCCGCGGCCCGGGACGCCGGCGTCGACGCCGCCCTGATCATCACCCCCTACTACGCCCGCCCCACCCAGGAAGCCCTCTACGTCTGGTACAAGACCGTGGCCGAGGAGTTTCCAGACCTGCCGATCGTCGCCTACAACGTGCCCAGCCGCACCGCCGTGGACATCGCCCCAGAGACCATCGCCCGCCTCTACCGCGATTTCGACAACTTCGTCGGCGTCAAGGAGACCACCAAGGACTTCGAGCACTTCTCCCGGGTGCTGCAGCTCTGCGGCCCCGAACTGCTGGTCTGGAGCGGCATCGAACTGCTCTGCCTGCCTCTGCTGGCCCTCGGCGGCGTGGGATACATCAGCGCCACGAGCAACATCGCCCCGGTCGCGCACGTCGAGATGTACAACGCGTGGATGGCCGGCGACATCGAGACGGCCCGGCGCATCCACTACGGCCTGCACCCACTCGTCGACCTGCTTTTCGTCGAGACGAACCCCGCCCCGGGCAAATGGGTGCTCGAGCTGCGCGGCCTGATCGAGAGCGGCTTCGTGCGCCCGCCGCTGATCACGCCGACGGATGCGGGCATCGCCAAAATGCAGGCGCTCCTGGCCGCCGGCGAGCAGTACCTCTCCCCCGTCGACGGCTTCACTGTCGCCGACTTCACCCCGAAAGCAGCCTGAGCCATGACCGAGACCGCCGTGACCGACACCACCACCACCGACACCACCACCACGAGAACCCGCGCGCAGCATGTGCCCGAGAACCTGCCGACCCGCATCCAGCACTTCATCGGCGGCCGGTTCGTCGACAGCGTTTCCGGCGCGACCTTCAACGTGCTCGACCCGGTGTCGAACCAGACCTACGCCACCGCCGCGGCCGGCCAGAAGGAAGACGTGGACCTCGCCGTCGCCGCCGCGACCGCCGCCTTCGTGGCCGGGCCGTGGCCGAGGATGAAGCCGCGCGAACGCTCCCGCATCCTGAACAAGATCGCCGACGCCGTCGAGGCCCAGGATGCCCGCCTCGCCGAACTCGAGACGTTCGACACCGGCCTGCCGATCACCCAGGCCCTCGGCCAGGCCAAGCGGGCGGCCGAGAACTTCCGCTTCTTCGCCGACCTGATCGTGGCGCAGACCGACGACACCTACCAGGTGCCCGGCAGCCAGATCAACTACGTCTTCCGCAAACCGGTCGGCGTGGCCGGGCTGATCACCCCGTGGAACACCCCGTTCATGCTGGAGAGCTGGAAGCTCGCCCCCGCACTGGCCGCCGGCTGCACGGTCGTGCTCAAGCCGGCCGAGTTCACGCCGCTGTCGGCGAGCCTGTGGGCGGAGATCTTCCGCTCCGCCGGGCTGCCCGACGGGGTCTTCAACCTGGTCAACGGGCTGGGTGAGGAGGCCGGGGACGCGCTGGTCAAGCATCCGGATGTCCCCCTCATCTCGTTCACGGGCGAGACGACCACGGGTCAGACCATCTACCGCAACTGCGCCGCGAACCTCAAGGGCATGTCGATGGAGCTCGGCGGCAAGTCCCCCGCCGTGGTCTTCGCCGACGCCGACCTCGAGGCCGCGCTCGACTCGACCCTGTTCGGGGTGTTCTCGCTCAACGGCGAGCGCTGCACCGCCAGCAGCCGCATCCTGGTGGAACGCCCGATCTACGACGACTTCTGCGCCCGCTATGCGGCCCGGGCACAGAACATCGTGGTCGGCGACCCGCACGACCCTGCCACCGAGGTCGGCGCGCTCGTGCACCCCGAGCACTACGCCAAGGTGATGAGCTACGTCGAG
The DNA here is from genome assembly GCF_004403055.1 of Cryobacterium sp. TMT1-19. Classification (NCBI taxonomy): domain Bacteria; kingdom Bacillati; phylum Actinomycetota; class Actinomycetes; order Micrococcales; family Microbacteriaceae; genus Cryobacterium; species Cryobacterium sp. TMT1-19. The sequence goes on along the minus strand of NZ_SOHB01000055.1, from coordinate 6,677 downwards.
ATCGGCAAGAGCGAGGGCCGCCTGCTCGCCGGCGGCGGCCGCCCCCAGAACCTGCCGGAGGGCAACTATGTGTCCCCGACCGTGTTCGCGGATGTCGCCCCGACGGCCCGCATCTTCCAGGAAGAGATCTTCGGACCGGTCGTGGCGATCACGCCGTTCGACACCGACGAAGAGGCCCTCGAGCTGGCCAACGGCGTCAAGTATGGCCTGGCCGCATACATCTGGACCAGCAACCTCACCCGGGCGCACACCTTCGCGCAGTCGATCGAGGCGGGCATGGTCTGGCTCAACTCACACAACGTGCGGGACCTGCGCACCCCGTTCGGAGGGGTCAAGGCCTCGGGCCTCGGCCACGAGGGCGGCTACCGCTCGATCGACTTCTACACCGAGCAGCAGGCCGTGCACGTTTCCCTCGGGCCTGTGCACACCGCCCGCTTCGGCGCCCACTGATCCCGGGTCCCGGGTCCCGACACGCTCGACCACCGACACGCTCGACCACCGCGACATCTCAATGAGGAGGATTCCATGACCACCACCCCCATCCCCACGCCGACCGCGACCCCGCCGGACATCCTGCGCTGCGCCTACATGGACATCGTCGTCACCGACCTGGCCCGTTCGCGTGCGTTCTACGTCGACGTGCTCGGCCTCGTCGTGACCGAGGAGAGCGACACCGAGATCTACCTGCGCAGCTTCGAGGAGTTCATCCACCACAACCTGGTGCTGCGCCAGGGCCCGGTCGCCGCAGTCGCCGCGATGGCCTTCCGGGTGCGCGCCCCCGAAGACGTGGGTCTGGCCGAGGCCTGGTATCAGGAGCTCGGCTGCCGCACCGAACGCCGCATCAACGGGTTCGTGAAGGGTGTCGGTGACTCCGTGCGCGTCGAAGACCCGCTCGGCTTCCCCTACGAGTTCTTCTACTCGGTCGACCACGTCGAACGCCTGGCCTGGCGCTACGACCTGCAGGGTCCCGGCGCCCTCGTGCGCCTGGACCACTTCAACCAGGTCACCCCCGACGTGGGACTCGGCCGCGGCTACCTCGAGGACCTCGGCTTCCGCGTCACCGAGGACATCCAGGACGAAGACGGCGTCACCTACGCGGCCTGGATGCGCCGCAAGGACACCGTGCACGACACCGCCCTGACCGGCGGCGACGGCCCGCGGATGCACCACATCGCCTTCTCCACGCACGAGAAGCACAACATCATCTACATCTGCGACAAGCTCGGCGCCCTGCGGATGTCGGACGTCATCGAGCGCGGCCCCGGCCGCCACGGCGTCTCGAACGCGTTCTACCTCTACCTGCGCGACCCCGACGGCCACCGGGTCGAGATCTACACCCAGGACTACTACACCGGCGACCCCGACAACCCCGTCGTCACCTGGGACGTGCACGACAACCAGCGCCGCGACTGGTGGGGCAACGCGGTCGTGCCGAGCTGGTACACGGATGCCTCACTGGTGCTCGACCTGGACGGCAACCCCCAGCCGGTCATCGCCCGCACCGAGTCCAGCGAGATGGCCGTCACGGTCGGCGCCGACGGGTTCTCGTTCACCCGCAAGAACGACGTGCAGCACGGCTTCAAGCTCGGCAATACGCTCTGACACTCACGTGCGGGTGGTGTCAGGCCGTGCGCAGTTCCCCGCGCAGGATCGAGTCGCCGGAGTGCTGCGGGTCGCCGTCGTCGGGTTCCGCGGAGACGTCGACCAGCGGGTACTGCGACAGGTCGACGCCGTCGGGGATGGCGAAGCGCCCGGACTCACCGTCGAGCAGTCCGATGCTGATCAGCCCGGACGCATCCGCCTTGATCAGCCACACCTCGCGCAGATCGGTGTCGGCGCTCACCCCGGTGACGTCGAGCACGACCTCCCGGTGGCCGTCGGCCGTCTTCGCGACGTAGACGCTGCCGGCGGCGTCCCAGCCGGGGTACGGGTCCAGCTGGGCCTCGGCGAGTAGCACCGGCGCGGGTTCCTGCTGCTGTGCGGACTGCCACCAGATGCCGCCGCCGAGGCCGCCGAGCAGCCCGGCGATGCCGGCGGCCACGGCCATCGGCATCCAGTTGCGGGGGCGTGGGCGGGGGCGCAGGGCGGAGCCGATGTCGGTGACCGTGGCGGACGGGGTCTCGACAGGCTCGACCACCGGTGCAGGGGTCTCGACAGGCTCGACCACTGCAGTGGGCTGGTCCGCTGCAGGGGGCTGGTCCGCTGCCTCGTAGCCGCTGCGCCCAGGGGTGGCGGCCACGGCGTCGGACAGGCCGAGGGCGGCGTGGATGCCGGCCCAGACTCGATCGCCGGGCTCCACGAGTTGCACGCTGCGCGCGGACCGGCCGACGTGGGCGGTGTGCTGCAGGGCGATGAGTTCCAGGGAGCACTCGGGGCATTCCGACAGGTGCTGGCGTTCGGGTTCGGTGAGGTCGAACTCTGTCATTGCAATGAGAGCGAGGTTTTCCCGGTCAATGTGTGTCATCGTTCGCCTCCAATCTGGTGCGCAGTCTCGAAAGACTTCGGCGGATGTGACTCTTAACGGTGCCGAGCGGCAGTCCGAGGTTATCGGCGATTTGGGTGTGCGTGAGATCGTCGTAGAAGGCCAGCTGCATCACCTGCTGCGGAACGGGTCCGAGCCGGCGAAGTTCGTCGCTCATCAGCACACGATCCGCGATGTCGGCGGATTCGTCGGTCTGGCTGAGCGCGGTGTCAACGAGGACAGCCTCCTCGACCCGCCGCCGTCGTGAGCGGGCCTCGTGGGCATCCGCAACGGTGTGCCGAGTGATCCCGACGAGCCAGGCCGGCAGAGGCGACCGCGACGCATCAAATCCGTTCCGCCCGCGCCAGGCGGCGATGAAGACCTTCTGGGTGACGTCTTCGGCTTCGCCGGGATCGCCGAGCGAACGAACGGCGATCGTGTAGACGAGGGATGACCAGCGGGCGTAGGCCTCGGCGAGCGCACGTTCGTCTCCCGCCCGAAACGCGAGAACGAGCTGGGCGTGGTCGTCTTCGTCGGTGAGTGCCGTCACGTCGTATCGGTTTCCCCCGGTTGGTGAGCGCATCGGGAGGTCGTACATGTCAGACTCCGCCGGAGAGCAAGCCTCGACCACCGTGATGACCAGCATAGCCACCCCTCTGCGTCATGGTGCCTGGGTCATGCGATTGGACTCGCCGAGACGATTACGTTGGACAGATAGGTGCGGGCGTCGTAGTCGAATTCGCCGCCGCAGGTGACAAGGGTGAGCCGGTTGGGACCGGACCGGTCGAAGATCGAGTCCCAGGGCACATCCTGTTTGGCCACGGTTTGAACGGATTCCACGGAATAGCGACGCTCCTGACCGTCGTCGGTGGTCACCACGATCTCGGTGCCCGCACGCGCCGAGGCGAGCTGGGCGAACGGTCCGATGTCGTAAATCAGGGAGTCGACGTGGGCGGCGATCACGGTCGCGCCGGTGGTGCTGGCCGGTGACGGTCCAAAGCGATACCAGGCGGCGAGCGAGGGGTCTTTTGGCAGCTCCATCGCCCCGTCGTCGGCCAGACCGACGGACTCGATTGCCATGTCGATTCCGAGGGAGTCGACTCGGATGGTCTGGGGCGGCCGGGCCTGCGGGGTCTGGTTCTGATCCAGCGAGGAACTGACGGTCGGCACGTCGACCTCGGCGACGGGCAGCGGGGCCGACGGCGTCGGAGTCGGCGCTGCGCTCGTCGGGGGAACGTAGGCCGTGGGCGATGATGTGCTCGGGGCGCTGCTGCAGCCCGTGAGCAGGGCGAGAGCCACAGCGAGCACTGTGAAAGTGCCCACTGTGGCTCTCATTGTGGATCTCCCTTTCTGACTGGCGTGACTAGCGGCGAGCCGCGGACAGGCGACGCATACCGACGACGGCGGCGGCGACCAGACCCATCAGCGCGGCGGCGAAGCCACCGACCATGAGACCCGTGGAGTCGTCCGCCTGGTTGGTGGCGACGAGACCGGCCTCACCGGCGGGGATGCTGTCCGGGTTGGAGTGAAGCCCGTCGATGGTCTGAACGGCCAGGGCCAGGTTCTTGTCGGTCAGGCTGCCCCACGCGTAGACGATCGTGTTCGTGCCCTCTGCGACGTTGACGTCTGCCGGGCCGATCACCGGGTCAGTCGTTCCGGTTGCGGCGACGGCGGCCGAGATGGTGCCGGCCGGCAACGTGAGCACGGATTCCTTCGGGTTCACCAGGGCGGTGATCGCAACGGCTCCGTTGGCGAGAACATCGACCGCGGGGGCTGCTGCCACGTGGCGAACCGTCAGGCGGCCCTCCCCGGCGGCGAGCTGCGAGATGTCGTTGGTGAACAGCGACGCCGTGGGCTTGCCGGCCTCGTCGAGGTGCGCGGCGGCGGTGTAGTTCTTGCCGGCTTCGAGCGGGAGGTCGACCGGGCCGATGGCAGGTGCGCTGGCATCCGCTGCGTCCGACGCGGTGATGGCAACCTTGTAGGTGCCCGGTGCGAGGTCGAGCGGACCAGCGAGGTCGCCCGGCTTGAAGTCGTCCAGGGTCAGCTTGTCGTTCACGTAGACGTCGACGGTGAGGCCGGGAACTCCGTGGAACACGGACAGCTTCGCGACGTCTTCGGCTGCCTGTGCCGGAGCGAGACCGCCGAGGGCGACGAGAGCACCGAGAGCGCTGGCCGTCATTCCGATCTTGAGGGACTTGTGCATCGTTTCCTCCTGCGTAATGGATCTGTGAGTGGGTCACTCTGAAGAGATTCTTGAAACCTCTCTAACCCCTACTTCTCTCGCACGTCCCCAAACGGATGCACATGCATGGAAATCTCTGTAAAACTTTTTTGCGGGCTGCAGGTCGCGAGCGATTTCATCGGCTCGCCGCGGCGCGATGCAGGGAGATGTCCCGGCGGAAGACCAGCATCACCACCACCAGCGACACGGCCGAGAACGCGGCCCCGCCCGCGAACATCGCCGGGTAGCCGAGCCACGGCTCGAGCAGGGACAGCGCCAACGGCACGAAGAACCCCAGGTAGGTGATGCCGTAGTAGATCGCGGTCAGCCGGGCGAGGTGGTCGGGCGGCGCGATCCGCTGCACCTCCTGCAGCCCCGACACCATCAGCAGGCCGTACGCGGCGCCGAGCAGGGCCGCCGCCGGCAAAATCAGCCAGAGCACGGGTGGGCTCACGGCGACGGATGCGAGCAGCAGCGACCCGACGGTCAGCATCAGCGCGAACATGATGCCTCGGGCATTGTGCCCGGCGGTGATGCGGTGGCTGAAGAGCTGCAGCGACGCTCCCGCGACGAGAGCCACCACGCAGAGCAGGGCCGCGAACGCCACCGGCGCGGACGGGATCTCGGTCGCGGCGAGCGCCGGCAGGATGGCGTAGGCGGTCGTGGCCGTTCCGAAGACCCACGGCGCCACCGGCACGATCAGGAGCAGGAACCGCGGGTACGGGGAGATGGCCGGGTGGACGGCCGGCAGGGCCCCGGCCGCGATGCCCCGTCCCTGGGACTCCGGGGTGCAAAACAGCAGAAGGCCGAAGAGCACGGCGATGACGGTGTGCGCCGCGTACGGCAGCACGCCGGGGAACGGCGCCCACTGGGCCAGCGCTCCGGAGCTCGCCGCACCGAGTGCGAAACCGAGGGACAGCGCGATGGTCGCCCGTCGTGCCCCCGAGGAACGGTCGGCCCCGAAGTCGAACGGTCTCGCGGAGAGTTCCTTCACCCAGCTGGTGCCCACGGCCATGGCCAGGCCGAGGGCGACGCCGGAGAGGATGCGGCCGGCCAGCAGCATGGGCACATTTCCCGCGGACAGGGCCAGCAGCACGCTCCCCGCGATCGCGACCCAGGGCGCGGGCAGCATCAGCGGTCGGCGGCCGAACCGGTCCGACAGCGGGCCGGCGATCAGTAGCGCCGGGATGATGCCGAGTACGTAGGCCCCGAGCAGCAGGTTCGCCAGCTGGTTGGAGAACCCGTCCGCCTGTCGGTACATCACCAGCAGTGGGGTGAATTCGTTGCCGCCCCAGGCGACGGCGAAGATCGCGGCGGCCGGCGCCAGCCAGTACTTCCTGCCCCGGGCGCTGGTGAACGAGCCGGATCCGGTGGTCGAGCCTGTCGAAACCGAACCCATCGCATCCTGGATGTCGGTTGTCATGACGGTCCCCCGGTCGGCATTCGGCGGCCTCGGCAGCGAGGCCCGCACACCCCCAGCCTAGGGGAGGCGCCGGGGCTCACTCCCCCCAGCCGGCGGCAAACCAATTCGACGGAGATTTTGCAATATGTGCGGGTCACCCCAGAGTGTTGGACGCGGTTATGGGCACAATCTCCGTCGAATTCGTCAGGGCCAGGGCCAGCCGAGCTCGCGCGTGTGGCCAACTCAGGACATCCGTCGCCCGGTGGCCCGGCCGCCCCGGATCAGTGCGGAACCAGCGCGGATGTCCGGGCCGGCCCGGACGGATCTCCTGAGTTAGCCCCAACACCGGCCGGTTGCCCAGCAGCGCCAGCCGGATGCGCAGCATCTCTTGTGCGGTTCGGGCAGCCCCCACGCGCTCCGCCCCACAGCCCGAACGAATTCGACGGAGATTTTGCGATATGTGCGGGTTTCTGAAGGTGTTTAGGGCGATGCGGGCAAAATCTCGGCTCCCCTGCTCTATCCGTGGGTGTTTCGGAGCGCCTTAACGGCCGCACGCCGCTTCCTGTCTAGGTTTCTGACTGTCAAAGGAAAGA
>NZ_SOHB01000066.1:0-12038 GCF_004403055.1 Cryobacterium sp. TMT1-19 | reverse complement strand
TCTTTCCTTTGACAGTCAGAAACCTAGACAGGAAGCGGCGTGCGGCCGTTAAGGCGCTCCGAAACACCCACGGATAGAGCAGGGGAGCCGAGATTTTGCTCTAAACAGCGCGTTGAGGCTTAAAACGGGTGTCTGACCCAAAATCTCCGTCGAATTGGTGCGAGGCCGGGCATGGCGCTGCAACAACCTCCTCGGCGCCGAGTTCACCGCGCGCTGGATGCTGATGTTGCCGAACTGGGTGCGCGCACGCACCGCGACGGTCGGCTCGGACGCGTCGGGAGCACGTCGCCATCGAGCTTTTTGCGCACGTGCCCTTCCTTCGAGGTCAGGTCGAGCCAGGCGGCGACACCGGGCCGCACGCCGATGGTGCCCTGGCCGAATCCGCTCTCGACCTGGCACTGGATCTGACCTTCCGGGAGCCACAGACCGATCGGCTAGCCCCGGGGAAGGAAGATCGAACCGGCAAGTGTGATCACCGTTCTGCGCGGGATGAACGCGACGAGCGATGCGGTGACTCTGTTGCGCGCACCGACAACCACGGACGGCACCGATTTTCTGGCGCTGATGGCAGCCAGGGTCACGTCGACGACATTCGAGGCCGGCACTCGCTTGCCGGGTGACTGCGAACCGGCGATGTCGAAAAACTCAGTGTCGGTGGAACCCGGACTCACCGCGAAAACCCGCACTCCGGTGTTGTGGGTCTCGCCCCAGACGGCCTCGGTGAACGATAGGACGAACGCCTTCGTGGCTGCGTAGACCGCCATCCCGGGCACGGGCTGGTACGCCGAGGTGCTGGCGATGTTCACGATGATGCCCGAGTCTCGGGCCACCATGCCCGGCAGGAAGGCAGCCGTCAGGTCGACCAGCGTGCTGACGTTCAGAGCGATTTCCGAGTGAAGGCGGGCTCGGTCTTCGTCGACCAGGCGCGCATTGGTTCCAAAGCCGGCGTTGTTCACGAGAACATCAACGGTGATCTGCTGGTCGAGGAGTTGGTGCTCGACCGCGGCGGCCGCACCGGGCTCGCTCAGGTCCTGCGAAATGACGTGGACGTCGATCCCGTTCTGCTTGCGCAATTCGGATGCGAGAGCCTCCAATTTCTCGGTTCGGCGGGCCACCAGAATGAGGCTCGTCCCCGTCGCGGCGAAGGCTCGGGCGAAGTGACTGCCGATGCCCGAGCTGGCGCCGGTGACGAGGGCTGTCTTGCCTGCGAGATCGAAATTCATTCAGCTGCTTCCTGACGTAAACGGTGTTCACACCCTAGAGGAGCATCCCGTCGGTCAGTCAGGCGCACACCGGTCCGTTATATCTCGCTGCGGCGATAGGGGGGTGGCCGTGCGAGAATACTCAGCAACCCTCACCAAAGGCTCACAGCCTGCGTCCCCATCCAGTTCTGCATCCGCGCCTCCCGTTGCGCCCGTGCCGGTGGCGGTGAATCGGTGTGTTCTCGACTCGAAGAGGTTTTGATGTGTTGGACTTTCTAGGGGATCAGTATGAGCAGATCCTATTCAGCAGTTGGCAGCATTTCAGCCTTGTCGTTCAGTGCCTGATCCTGGCGACAGTCATCGCCGTCGTGCTGGCTTCGCTCGTCTACCGCAGTTCCGCGCTCACCGGGATCGCCAACTCGGTGTCGGCCATCGGCCTGACCATCCCGTCGTTTGCCTTCATCGGACTGCTCATCGCGCCGCTCGGCTTCGGTGTCCCTCCGGCCGTCGTCGTGGTGGCGTTCTTCGCCACGCTGCCCATTTTGCGGAACGCGGTCGTGGGCCTGTCGGGTATCGCTCCATCGATCGTGGAATCCGCCCGCGGCATCGGCATGAGCCGGTTTCGCACGCTCCTGCAGGTGGAACTGCCGATCGCCTGGCCGATCATCCTCACGGGCGTTCGGGTATCCGCTCAGATGGTCATGGGTGTCGCCGCGATCGCCGCATACTCCCTCGGCCCGGGCCTGGGTGGATTCATCTTCTCCGGCCTATCCCGACTCGGCGGCGCCAACTCCCTCGAGTCAGTGCTGACGGGCGTCATCGGCGTTGTCGTGCTCGCCCTTATTCTTGATCTCCTTCTCCTCGGCCTCGGCCGCCTGACCACACCTCGAGGTATCCGTGTCTGAGAACATTGCATCCAACCCTGCTGAATCCAGCAGCACCGAAGAATCCGTCACCCCCACCGGCATCACGGGTGCAAGCATCCTGTTGGACCACGTCACCAAGCGGTTCCCCGGCCAGGCGCGCCCCGCCGTCGACGGTCTCACCATGGAGATCCCGGCCGGCAAGATCGTGATGCTCGTCGGTCCCTCGGGCTGCGGCAAGACCACGACCCTCAAGATGATCAACCGGCTCATCGAACCGACCGAGGGTCGCATCGTCGTCGATGGCGACGACGTCACCGACATGAACGGCGACACCCTGCGCCGAGGCATCGGCTATGTCATTCAGGCCGGAGGACTTTTCCCGCACATGACGGTCGCCACCAACATCGGCATCGTGCCGAAGATGCTCGGCTGGGACAAGGCCCGCATCGCGGCCCGCGTCGACGAGCTTCTCGAGCTTGTTTCCCTCGACCCGGCGCTCTACCGCGACCGATACCCCAAGGAGCTCTCCGGCGGCCAGCAGCAACGCGTCGGCGTGGCGCGCGCCCTTGCGGCCGACCCGCCCGTGCTTCTGATGGACGAGCCCTTCGGCGCCGTCGACCCGATCACCCGACTGCGCCTGCAGGACGAACTGCTCAACATCCAGGAAGAATTGCAGAAGACCATCGTCTGCGTCACCCACGACTTCGACGAGGCCGTCAAGCTCGGCGACTGGATCGCCATCTTCAACGAGGGTGCCCAGCTCGTGCAGTACGACACTCCGGAACGCATCCTCGGCGACCCGGCCAACGAGTTCGTCGAAAACTTCATCGGGTCCGGCGCCGGCCTCAAACAGCTCACCCTGACGCGGGTGGCGGAGGTCAGCCTCAGCGACGCCGTCGTGGGCAAACCCGGTGAACGGGCAGCGGATGTGCTGGCCCGCGTCGTCGAGACCGGCCACGGCCACGCGGTCATCGTCGATGAGCGTCGCCGACCCATCCAGTGGCTCTCCGCGCGCCAGCTCGGCCGCCTCGAGGTCATCAGCGACGTTCCCGACCCGAAACTCCCGCTCGTCGGCAAGCGGGCCACGCTCAATGACGCGCTCGACACGATGCTCGTCTCGAGCGCCGGGGCCGCGCTCGTCACGGGCCGCCGCGACATGTTCAAGGGCGTCATCGACGTTCAAACCGTGATGGACGCCATCACCCGGTCACAGTCCGCTGCCGTGCTTGAGTCAGACCAAGCCCCCGTCGGGCTGAACACCGGCCTGTTCCAGGCGCAGGTGTCTGCCGCCGAGGCAGACCTGATCGAGACCGATCCCAGCGGCGCTGACGCGCGGTCCGTTCAGTGAGTACCCGCACCCCGCATACAGAGGCGGGCCTTGCCGGCGGCGATTCCGCCGTTGAAACGCCGGGCGACCCGACTGCGACCGGCCTACCGGTCAGCCGTGCGCGCACGGTGTGGCGATCCTGGCGGGGACTGGTCTACCAGCTGGCCGGCATCCTGCTCGCGTTCCTGGCGCTCGTGATCTGGCTGCTGACGGCCAACCTGTCGCCGATCGTGCTCACCACCCTCGCTCCCGGCGCGCTCTGGGTCTACACGGTGGAGCACATCCAGCTCACCCTGCTCGCCGCGGTGATCGTGTTGGTCATCGCGATTCCCTTGGGAATCGCCCTGACCCGCAGACCCTTGCGGTTTCTGACCGCTCCGGTGCTCGCCATCGCCAACTTCGGTCAGGCGGCCCCCGCGATCGGCGTCGTCGTGCTGCTCGCGTTCTGGGTCGGCTTCGGCTTCTGGGCCGCGACGCTGAGTCTCGTGCTCTACGCCGCGCTTCCGGTGCTGCGCAACACCATGGTGGGCCTGCAGCAGGTCGACGCCCGCCTCATCGAGGCCGGACGAGGCATGGGCATGAGCTCCGCCGCCGTATTGTTTCGGGTGGAGCTCCCGCTCGCCGTTCCGGTCATGCTGTCGGGCGTGCGCACCGCTCTCGTTCTGCTGGTGGGCACCGCGGCCCTGGCCACGTTCGTCAACGGCGGCGGACTCGGCATCCTGATCACTACGGGCGTCAATCTCAGCCTCACCCCCGTGCTCGTCACCGGATCGCTGCTCGTGGCTCTGCTCGCCCTGCTCATCGACTGGGTCGGCCGCGTTGTGGAACACATCGCCCGCCCGAAGGGACTCTAGATGTATCGCTCGTCTTCTCGCACCCGCCTCACGTCCCTGGGCCGCTGGGGGGTGGCAGCCAGTCTCCTCACCCTGTCCGCAGTCGCTCTGACCGGTTGCGGCCTGAAGCCGGCAACCTCGTACGTTCCCGCGGTCGGACCTGGGTCGATCACCCCGCTCAAGGGCGCCGAGGGCGTCGACCTCACGGTCACGTCCAAGAACTTCACGGAGCAGCTACTGCTCGGCAAGATCGCGGTGCTCGCCGGGACCGCCGCGGGATTCGACGTCACAGACCTCAGCAATCTGCCCGGCAGCCAGCCGACCCGCGAGCTGATTCTTTCTGGTCAGGCCGACGTGCTCTGGGAATACACCGGAACCGCGTGGCTGACCTACCTCGGTCAGGACGAGTCGATCGCCGACCAAGACAAAATGTGGCAAGCCGTGTATGACATCGACATCCAGAACGGCATCACCTGGGGCGCACCGGCCCCGATGAATAACACCTACGCCCTGGCTGTGCGCAGTGAGGCGGTCGCCGAGCTCGGCGGCATCACGACCATGTCCGAACTCGCCGCGTTGCCGGTCGAGGATCGCACTTTCTGCGTCGAATCCGAATTCAACTCCCGGCCGGACGGCATGAACCCCATGCTCGCCCACTACGGACTCGAACGTGGCGCCGCTGACGGGGTGCCCAATGGCAACATCGGAATCTACGACACCGGTGCGATCTACAGCGCGACCGACGACGGGGCCTGCAACTTCGGCGAGGTTTTCACGACCGACGGTCGACTCGACGCGCTCGACCTCACAGTTCTGATCGACGATCTCGCGTTTTTCCCTGCGTACAACGTCGCGCCGGTCTTCTTCACCGAGTCGATCGAGGCCACCCCCGGCCTGGAAGAGATCTTCGCCCGGATTTCACCCAAGCTCACCGACGAGGTTCTGCGCGGCATGAACCGTCAGGTTGACGTCGACGGGAAGGAACCCGCTGATGTGGCCTATGCCTGGATGATCGACGAGGGGTTCATCACCGACCCGACCGACTGAGTCACGGAGAGTCCAGCTGACTGCACCGCGTGGGCGGTGCCGGCGGTCAGCTTGGAGGACGCGACGTGACATCCGACTTCCTCAAGCATCAGATCGTCTGGCCGGGCTCCGTTCCCACCCTGCCTGTCTAGGCTGTACCCATGGCCACAGTCATCCTCGTGCGGCACGGCCGCACCACCGCAAATGCCACCGGAATGCTGGCCGGCCGCGCTGCCGGCGTTCGGCTCGACCAGATCGGGCAGGACCAGGCCGCCCTCACGGCCAAGCGCCTGGCCGTGGTGCCGCTGGTCGGCGTGGTGTCGAGTCCTCTGGAGCGCTGCCGGCAGACATCTCAGTTCATCCTGGACCACCAGGCCGGCTCGCTCGTGACGCCGGTGGAGGAGGACATCACCGAGTGCGATTACGGTGAGTGGCAGGGCCAAGCCCTCGGCGATCTCGCCAAGGAGAAGCTCTGGTCGTCAGTGCAGTCTCAGCCGTCGGCCGTCACCTTTCCCGGCGGAGAGTCGATGGCGACCATGCAGGCCCGGTCGGTCGCCGCCATCCGTCGTCACGATGCGGCGTTCGAGGCCGAGCACGGTCCGGGCGCGGTGTGGGTGGCGGTCAGCCACGGCGACATCATCAAGTCCGTTCTGGCCGATGCGCTCGGCATGCACCTCGACTTCTTTCAGCGCATCAACGTGGGTCCGGCATCCGTTTCGATCGTGCGCTTCGGCACCAGCCGGCCGAGCGTGCACGCCATCAACACGGATGCCGGCGACCTCGCCTGGCTCGGCGCCAGCGCCCCTCTGGCCGACGCGCCGGTGGGTGGCGGGGCTGGTCAGGCGCCGCACACAACGGTCGCCTAAAATACCCACATGCCCACAATCGTCCATGAGTTTGCCTGGCCGGATCGTGTCGTCATCGGCACCGTCGGTCCGCCTGGTTCTCGCACGTTCTACCTGCAGGTGCGCACCGGAGCTCAGATTGTGAGCATCGCCCTGGAGAAACAACAATCCGCGCTGCTCGCCGAGAAAATCGATGAGATGCTCGACCAGCTGATGAGCCATGAGGGCAACCCGTTCAGCATCCCAAGCACTACCCCCGTCGAACTCGTCGACAACGAGCCGCTGGATCAGCCCGTCGCGGAGGAATTCCGCACCGGCGGGATGAGCCTGGGCTGGGACCCCTCGACCGTGCAGGTCGTGCTTGAGGCCTATCCGCTCGTGGAAGTCGATCCGGCCAGTGACGACGTGCCCGACGAGGATCTGCTCGACGCGATCACGCAGGAGCCGGCGGAGATGCTCCTGGTACGGATGCCCGTCGGTACCGCCCGGGCCTTCGCCAAGCGCACGCGCGAGGTGGTGGGGGCCGGCCGCCCCCTCTGCCCGCTCTGCGGCAACCCCATCGACGCCGACGGACACACCTGCACCCTCCCCGGCAGCCCCTGATGCACGATGCCGCCCTCGACGGTGAGCTCGACGGTGAGCTCGAGCTCACGGGACGCATCACGACGGCCTCGAACGCGACCTTCCTCGGCACCATCGGCGGATTCACGGTGGTCTACAAGCCCATCGTCGGCGAGAATCCGTTGTGGGACTTTCCCGACGGCAACCTCGCCAACCGCGAGGCCGCGGCCTACCTGGTCTCGCAGGCCTTCGGCTGGAACGTCGTGCCTCGGACCTGGCTGCGGGGTGGCCCGATGGGCCGGGGGATGGTGCAGCTGTGGCAGCATACCGATCCCGATCAGGATGCCGTCGACCTCGTCCCGTGGGAAGCCGCGCCGACCCCGGGCTGGCGTCGCGTCTTCGACGGCCGGGACGAGCACAATCGTGCGGTGACCCTCATCCATGAGGACTCGGCAGCGATGCGACGCATGGCCGTGTTCGACATAATCGTGAACAACGCCGATCGCAAGGGCGACCACATCCTGGCGATGCCGGACGGGCACCGTCACGGCATCGACCACGGCCTCACCTTTCACGTCGACCATAAGTTGCGCACCGTGCTCTGGGGCTGGCTGGGCGACGAGCTCATCGCCGACGAGCTGGACGGGATCGACCGGGTCAGTGCGCAGCTGACCGGCGAGCTCGGCGACATCCTCGCCGGGTTGCTCACCGACGCCGAGATCGCCGCACTGGCTGCACGCTGCGACCGGTTGCGCTCTGAGGGGCGGTTCCCTGCGCCGCGCGGCGACATGCCCGCGGTGCCCTGGCCGCTGTTCTGACCTAGATCAGGTTCCGTTTCTCGATCTGTTCGAAGGTGCCGGTCGCGTCCGTGAGCCCGCCCCACAGCGTCACCTGTCCACTGGCCAGGGACTCCTGAACGTCGATGATCCGCTGGTTGCTGCTGCCCCGGAACTGCAGTTTGAGGTCGCGCTTGGCCAGTTCGAACCGACCGTCGACCAGAACGTCGATCGTGCCGAGAAGGGCCAGCTTGTCCGCACTCTCCCGCAACAGTTCTTCGAACGTGTAGCCGGTCCAGCACCACACATCCTTCGACGTGCCGAGCTCCCGGCGCACGCGGTCGAGGAGGGCCAGGCACACTCCTGTGTTGAGGAACGGCTCCCCGCCGAGGAGGGTGAGGCCCTGTACGTACTCCTGGCCGAGATCGGCCAGGACCCGATCCTCAAGTTCCTGGGTGTACGGCTGCCCGTAGCGAAAACTCCAGGTGGCCTCGTTGAAACAGCCCTCACAGGCGAACAGGCAACCGGACAGGTACAGGCTGCACCGCACCCCCTCGCCGTCGACGAAGACGAAGGGCTTGTAGTCGCCGACGTACCGCTGGCTCAGTTTCTCCGACAGCCACTCGCCGGGCCGGGGGTTACGCATCCACGGCGACGGATGCCGCGGCATCCGCCCCACGGATGCCGGTGGCGCCCGGCATGTGCTTGACCCGGGAGGTGATCTCGGTGTGCCGGCCGTGCACCATCGGGCGGGCCTGCGGGTTGCCGAGGTAGCCACAGGTGCGCTTGACGACATCGCAGGTCATCGGGTCGGCGTTGTGGCACTCGGGGCACTCGAACCCACGCGGGGTGGCGTCGAAGTCGCCCGAGAAGCCACAGGCGTAGCACCGGTCGATCGGAGTGTTGGTGCCCAGATAGCCGACGCGATCGTAGGAGTAGTCCCATACCGCCTCGAGTGCCTTGGGGTTCTGCTGCAGGATCGGGTATTCGCAGTAGTGGATGAACCCGCCGGAGGAGTACGCCGGGTAGACCTTCTCGAAGTCCAGCTTCTCGAACGGCGTCGGGCTCTTGCGCACGTCGTAGTGGAAGCTGTTGGTGTAGTAGTCCTTGTCGGTGAGGTTTGCCACGGCGCCGAACTTCGCGGTGTCGAGTCGGCAGAACCGGTCGGTCAGGCTCTCGCTCGGCGTCGAGTACACGCTGAACTGGTAGCCGTACTCGGTGCTCCACTCCTGGGTGCGCCCATGGAGCGTGCGCAGGATCTCGACGGTGAAGTCCTTCGCCTCGGGATTGGACTCCCAGTCACCGCCGTAAAAGGCCGCGGCCACCTCGTAGAGGCCGATGTAGCCGAGGGAAACGGTGGCGCGCTTGTTCTTGAAGAGGGTGTCGACGGGCTGACCGGCATTCAGGTGTTGGCCGAAGGCGCCGTAGATGTAGAGGATCGGGGCGTTCTCCGGGGTCGCTTCTTTGCACCGGTCGATTCTGAAGAGCAGGGCGTCGCGCGCCGTGCTCACCCGTTCGGCAAGGATGCTCCAGAACTTGTCCTTGTCACCGGCGGCCTCGAGGGCGATCCGGGGCAGGTTGAGCGTCACGACTCCGAGATTCATCCGACCCTCGGAGACGTCGTTGCCCTGCTCGTCGGTCCAGCCCTGCAGGAACGAGCGGCAGCCCATCGGCACCTTGAAGCTGCCGGTGAGTTCGACGATCTTGTCGTAGTTGAGGATGTCGGGGTACATGCGTTTGGTGGAACATTCCAGCGCAAGCTGCTTGATGTCGTAATTCGGGTCGTTCGGTGCAAGGTTGAGGCCGCGCTTGATGGTGAAGATCAGTTTCGGGAAAATTGCCGTGCGCTTCTCGCTGCCGAGCCCCTCGATCCGGATCTGTAGGATCGCCTTCTGGATTTCTCGCTCGAACCAGCTGGTGCCGAGGCCGAAGCCCAGGGAGGTGAAGGGGGTCTGCCCGTTCGAGGTGAACAGGGTGTTGATCTCGTATTCGAGGCTCTGCATCGCGTCGTAGATGTCCTTGAGGGTCTTCTCCTCGGCATAGGACCGGTGCTGCGACTTATCCGCGATCCACTTGCCTGCGTCGACCAGGTGCTTTTCGAGGTTCTTCTCGGCGTAGGGGGCGAGAACTTCGTCGATGCGGTTCCCCGAGCATCCGCCGTACTGGCTCGACGACACGTTGGCGATGATCTGCGAGATCTGGGCCGTCGCCGTCTGGATCGACCGGGGCGGGTTGACGTCGGCGTTGCCGATTCGGAAGCCCTGGCTCAGCATCGTCGTGAAGTCGATCAGGCAGCAGTTCGTCATCGGCGCGTAGGGGTGGTAGTCGAGGTCGTGGAAGTGCAGGTCGCCCTTCTGGTGGGCGTTGGCGACGTGCGGGGGCAGCATCTTCAGGCCGATGGCCTTGCCCACCGCGCCGGCGGTCAGGTCGCGCTGGGTGTTGAAGACGTCGCTGTCCTTGTTGGCGTTCTCGTTGACGACCGACTCGTCTTTGCTGATCAGTTTTATGATCGAGTGGTTGATGTCGGTGGCCTTGCTGCGGGCGAAGTCCCGCTGGATGCGGTAGTTGGTGTAGGCCTCGGCGGCGTCGTACTCCTTGCTGTCCAGCAGGGCGTGTTCCACGATGTTCTGCACCTCGTAGATCTTGATGTCGACCGCGAAGCGCGAGGCGATCTCGCGGTCGACGCGAGCGACCAGGTCACGGATGGTGCGGTGCGTGAGCGGGGTCAACTCGCCGTTCACCTCGGTGAAGCTCTTGGCCAGTGCCGCGTAGATGCGGGCGTTGTCGAAGGCGAGCAGGCGGCCGTCCCGTTTGGCCACCATGAGCGCGCCCAGAGCATGCTCGGTCGTGAGGTTTCCTGCGCCGGGGTTTTCCATTTTCAGCACGCGCTGCCATCTCCTTGGGTCGGTACCCACGGCAATCGGGCGGGACGCTGAGTCGGGCGAAAGAACCACATCTAGTGGTTGGGGTGCGATTCACATACTACCTGTAGGGTTTCGCAGTCATGTGCTTCGGCTCGCCGCCGGTGTCTCCGAGTTGGTGGAGCGGTTGCCGGGCGGCGTACGATCGGTGAATGCCACCGCCCTCCCCGTTGCCACAGCGCCACGGGCTTGACGCTGCCTGGGTATGCACGCCGGATGGGGGCCGGGCCGGGCCGCATCCGTGGCCGACCATGGGTGCGTGGTTGCTCGAGCGACTCGCCGAGTTCGTCGATGTCGCCGGGTTTCTGGCCGGGGAACGCTTCGCCTATCAGTCGGGCGCGCTGGTCGTGGGCAGCGACCCCTATGGCCCGCGTACCTTTGTCTGGTTTCATCGCGATCTCGCCGATGAGACAGTCGTGCCCGGGACCATCCACGTGGTGCATCGGGATGCCCGACTCGTCGTGATCGACAAGCCGGCCTTTCTCTCGACCATTCCGCGCGGCCGACACGTTGTACAGAGTGTGGTGGTGCGCTTGCGCGCCGAGTTGGGACTTCCCGAGCTCTCGCCGTTGCATCGCCTGGATCGGGTGACATCGGGCCTCGTGGTTCTGGCGACGGAGCGGCGCTGGCGTGGGGAGTATCAATCGATGTTCCAACGCGGCGAGGTCGAAAAGACCTACCGGGCGCTGGCCCCGCTGCGGCCGGATCTGGATTTGCCCGTCACCGTGCGCAACCACCTCACGAGCAGGCGCGGCCACTGGCAGGCCGAGGTGACCGACGACCCGGCCAATGCCGAGTCGCTGATCGAGCTGGAGACCGTTCTGGAGCACACGGGCGTCTATCGGCTGACGCCGCGCACCGGAAAGACCCATCAGCTGCGGATGCACATGCTGGGCCTAGGGATCCCCATCATCGATGACCCGGTGTACCCGGTCGTTCAGGATGTCGCGCTCGACGATTTCACCCGCCCGCTGCAGCTCCTGGCGAGCGAGGTGACCTTCACCGATCCGATCGACGGGGAGTTGCGCCGCTTCGAGAGCGTCCGGGCGCTTCCGCTGCAGGCTGAGGTTGCCGTTGCTGTTGCTGCTGCTGGCTCAGCCTGAAGGCGCCCCAACCTCCCAACCCATCGCGAAGCTTCCAACCGTGGCCATCGGCCGAACGAATTCGACGGAGATTTTGCTCAGAACCGGCCCACAGCATCCGTTTGGGCTCGAAATCGGTAAAATCTCCGTCGAATTCGTTAGGGAGCCCGGGTGCCTGAGATCACAGCAACGGATGCCGGTGCGTAGCCAACACCACGGCACCGCGCCGACCGAAATACTTTCTATACTCGTGCAGAAGCCCTTGACTGTACATTCGTATACGTCTACTATTGAGGCATGGCTGGAGCCCCCACTCCGCACCACCCCACCGCCTCACCGCAGGCGGTGCCGTCCCTCGCGCAGTCACCCCTCGCGCAGGCACCCCGTGCACAATCAGCCCTCGTGCAGCAGTTGCAGCAGGCGCGTGATCTGGCCGCGGCAGTGCTGGATTCGGTGTCCTTTTCCCTCCTGGGCGAGGCGGACGCGATGATGGTGCTGGTCACGGTCGAAGACCTCGGCCGCCGGGTCGATGCGGCCAGGGTCGCCTCCGCCGCTGACATTTCGGTACGGTGCCGCCGTATCCTGGGCAATGAGTCCCT
>NZ_SOHB01000046.1:0-11851 GCF_004403055.1 Cryobacterium sp. TMT1-19 | reverse complement strand
CCCGAAACTCCGGGCTGAAGTGTTTGTGTTTCTCGTGTTCCATTTGTCTATCCAATCCTGAATTCAGGAGGACTGTCCGGAAACACCGGGTCACCCCAGCCCGCCAGGACGGCATGTTGCGAAAAACTCCGAAGTTACGGGCAGAGAACAGGCACCCCAAGCCCACAGGCACCCCCCAGCCCCCGCGGCACCACCCCCCAGCCCCCGCGGCCCGGGCAACCCCGCCCCCGGGCAGCCTCCTACGCGGTCAGGTTCAGCACGGCCGCGGTTGCCGCCAGCGACGCGGCGGCAACGGCCGGGTCGTCGGAGAGCTTCGTGCCGAGGCTCGGGATCATCTCGCGCAGCTTGGGTTCCCAGGCCGGGTACTCCTCGGGGAAGCAGCGCTTGATCAGGTCCACCATGATCGGGGCCGCGGTCGAGGCTCCCGGGGAGGCCCCGAGCAGCCCCGCGATGGTGCCGTCTGCCGAGGTGATGACCTCGGTGCCGAACTGCAGCACGCCGCCCTGCTCCGGATCCTTCTTCATGACCTGCACGCGCTGTCCGGCGGTGATGAGTTCCCAGTCGCCGAGCTTCGCGGTCGGGATGAACTCCTGCAGCGCCTTGAGCTTCGTCTTCTTTGAGGCGAACACCTCGCCGATCAGGTACTTCATCAGGCCGAAGTTGTGCGCCGCCACAGCCAGCATCGGCCCGATGTTGTGCACCCGGATCGAGAACGGCAGGTCGAGCCAGCTGCTCGACTTGAGGAACTTGGGGGTGAAGCCGGCGTACGGTCCGAACAGAAGCGAGGCCTCTCCCTCGACGACGCGGGTATCGAGGTGCGGCACCGACATGGGCGGAGCACCCTTCGCCGCCTTGCCGTAGACCTTCGCGTGGTGCTGGGCGACGAGCTTCTGGTTCGTGGTGCGCAGGAACTGCCCGCTGATCGGGAACCCTCCGAAACCCTTGATCTCGGGGATGCCGCTCTGCTGCAGCAGCGCCAGGGCGCCGCCGCCCGCACCGACGAAGACGAACCGGGCGTTGACGACGCTCGGGTGGTTGCCGACCAGGCGGCGCAGGTTGAGCTTCCATGAGCCATCCGTGAGCTGTTTCACACCGGTGACCTGCTGGTTCGTGTGCACGCCCACGCCCTCCGCTGTGAGGTTGGCGAAAAGGTAGCGGGTGAGGGCGCCGAAGTCCACGTCGGTGCCGGACACGATGCGCGTCGCCGCGATCTTCTGGTTCTTCGGGCGCTTCTGGGTGAGGAGCGGGGTCCAGGTGCCAATCACGGCCGGATCCTCGCTGTATTCCATGCCCGCGAAGAGGGGCTCGCCCTGGAGTACCGCGAACCGCTTGCGCAGGTATTCGACGCTGCTCTTGCCGTGCACGAAAGTCATGTGCGGGGTGGAGTTGATGAAGTTGGTGGGCTCGGGCAGCACGCCCGTCTCGACCAGGTGTGCCCACAGCTGGCGGCTGATCTGGAACTGCTCGTTGATCGCCACGGCCTTGGCCGCGGTCACCGAGCCGTCCTTCGATTCGGGCATGTAGTTCAGCTCGCACAGAGCCGCATGGCCGGTGCCCGCGTTGTTCCACGGGTTGGAGCTTTCCTGAGCGACTTCCCCCAATCGCTCGTAAACCTCGATGCTCCAGTCGGGCTGCAACTGCTTGATCAAGGTACCGAGGGTGGCGCTCATGATGCCGCCACCAATAAGAACGACATCAATCTTCGCCATTGGATTCACTCTTCCACCATATCGGTGGCAACGGATGCCTCCCGCCGGGACGCAGACGCGTCAGGTCACGGTTGGCTCGGCAACGAGCTCAAAAGCGACCCAGTCGCGGCTCAAAACCGGCTCAGTCGCGACCGATAAGCGACCCAGCCGCCACCAAAAGCGGCTCAGCCGCGACTCTTCAGGAGCTCGTAGTTGGCGATGAAGTCGTCGACGGACACGCTCGCGACCTCGCGCACGATCAGGTCGAGATCGAGGTCGGCCAGCGTCTTGAACCGCACGCAGCTGTTGCCCATGTTCAGCGTGCGTCCGGTGGCGTCCCACCGGGAGCGGAACGCGGCATCCTTCTCGGGAAAGCTGCAGAGGCCCATCAGGTAGAGCGAGTTGTAGTGCTTCTGCGCGGCCAGGCTCACGTAGACGAGCGGCTGTTTGTCGTCGGTGTTCGCCAACAGCTCCAGCGGAACCGCCCAGCCGAGCATGCCGCCGTAGACGCCGAGCCGATACCCCTTGGGCATGGCATCGCGCACGACGTCGAGCACCGGGTAGATCACCGCCCGACGCTCGGGTTCGAGGTCGAAAACGATCGTCTCCACGTCGAACGGAACCGGTTCTGTGCTCATGAAGCAAGCGTAATGTCGAGCCTCGGCACGACCGCACGGGCGCCGTGCAACTCCAGCCGCGACAGGGTCTTCTCAAAGCTCTCCGGCACGCCGTAGTGGAACCCCTGCGCGCTACGGATACCCAGCGCACTCAGGTGGTTCGCCATCGCATCGTTCTCCACACCCTCGACGATCATCGAGTACTCGAGGTTGTCACCGAAACCCTGCAGGGCGGTGAGCACCTCCCGCTGGCGGATGTCGTCGAGGTCGTCGACCAGGCTGCGGTCGATTTTGAGGATGTCCATGGGCATCCGTACCAGGGCGTCGACCGACGAATCCTGGGAACCGTAGTCGTCGAGCGCGATCATCATGCCGAGGTCCCGCAGGCGGTCGGCCTGGGCACGGATGGCGGGGGTGACCTTGGTCATCGACCGCTCGTTGAGCTCGAGGCAGAGCGAGATGCCGGGGTAGCGGTCCGCGAGCTCCTCGATGTAGTTGCCCACACGCTCAGGCAGGATCTGCCCGGCCTCAACGTTGATGGTCATGCACACCACGCGCGGCTCGATCAGCCGGAAGTCCGCCGCGGCGGCCATGGCCTTCACGGCCACCTGGCGGGTCATCGCGTCGAGCCGGCCGAGGCCCTTCGCCTTCTCGACGATCGACGGCGGCGATAGCGGGCCGAGGTCCGGGTCGGTGTAGCGCACGAGGGCTTCGAACGCCCAGATCTGCCCGGTGACGAGGCTGACGATGGGCTGGAAGGCCAGCTCGAGCAGGTCCTCGTCGATGGCGTGGGCGATGATGTCGTTCATCTGCGAGGAGCGGTGGCTCGAGATGTTGAGGCTGCTCTCCTTCGACGGGCCGCCGCGTCGCCGGGACTTCTTGATCGCGAGCATCGACCGGTCGGCATCCTGGACCAGCTGGTTGACGTCGGTTTCGCGGTGCGCCGAGTAGGCCAGGCCCACGCTGATGATCGGGCTGTGGGTCGTCTGGCCGATGAGCATCGGCTCCCCGGAGACCACCAGGATGCGCTCGGCGATGGACTTCGCCTCGGCCAGCGACGCCAGGTGAGTGAGGATGATCACGAACTCGTCGCCGCCGACCCGGGCGACCACGTCATTCGGACGCACCACGGCGCTCAGCCGACGCCCGAGCTCGCGCAGCACCTCGTCGCCGGTCTGATGGCCGAACCGGTCGTTCAGGCGCTTGAACTCGTCGAGGTCGATGAACAGCACGGCCAGGGCCTCTGAGTAGTCCCGGTGGTCGTTGATGTTCGCCAGGGCCTCTTGGAACGCGCCGTAGTTGGGCAGGCTCGTGAGCGGATCGGTGTTGGCGCGCAGGGTGAGGCCGGCGATGTTGCGGCGGGCCCGCACGACCATCTCGGCGGTCGTGGCCAGGGCCTGGAGGGCGCGACGGTCGTTGCCGGTGAAGGCGCCGTCCATGGCGTCGCGCCGGGCCACGATGTACTGGTCCGGCCCGATGGCGCCGGCCAGGGGCAGCAGCATGCTGATCTCGCCGGGCTGCGCGGGCTCGCTGCGCACGATGACGGATTCGGCGCCGATCGCATCCGCCACCACCCGGCGCAGCAGGTCGGTGACGGCCGCCGGGGAGCCGGGCTCGGGCTCTGGGGCGGCGTCGGCGGCACTCGTGGCGGGGTAGGTGTTGTCGGCGGCGCTCGTGATGGCGGTACCGCTCGTGGCGCCGATGCCTGTGGTGGCTGGGCTCGTGGGGTTGACCCGCACGGAGGGCCCGGTGGCCGGGTCGGCGGCCAGCGCGCTCGTGGCGGCGACCAGGCCGGCCAGCCGGTAGCGCATGACCGCCAACACCGTGAAGACCTTGACCACGGAGGCGACGATCATCAGGGTGAACAGCACGATGACGGCATCGAGCGTGTTGGTGACCTCGACCAGAAACGGCAGCCCCACGACACTCCAGTGCGCGGCCGTCACCGTGACCACGACGGTTCCGACCAGCACCAGCAGAACCCGCAGCGGCGACAGGGGTCGCCCGCCGCTGCCGCGACCGAGCGGGCCGGCGACGAAGCGCTGGCGCAGCACCTCGGTCGCGATGATGAAGAAGATATAGCCCACGGATGCCGCGGCCACGCCCGCCAGAATCGGCAGTCCGCCCGCGCCGAACCAGGTGAACAGGCCGATGGCGACGAGAGCGCCGGCACCCTGCAGGCCGGCGCTGTAGAGCGCGACCGATGCCCGCCCGGACTCGATCAGGATGGCCAGCAGAACGCCGAGCGCGATCAGCCCGGCCGAGACCGGCAGGGAGAGGGTCGGGGCTAGCGCCGGCAGCGCCAGAACGGGGAGGCTGATCATCGGGCTGCGGTGCGCCACGGCGCCCACGCGCACCCAGGTGAGCTCGAGGGTGGCCGCGCAGACCACACCGACCCCGGCGATCAGCCAGCTGTCTGAGGGGTCATCAAGGAGCAGCACGAACGACGTGGCGATGAGCGCGAGGCCGATGCCGGCGAACGCAAGGAAGGCCAGGCGTTTGACGCCCCTTGAGTTCCGATTCCCGCCCACGAAGTCTGACACTAGCGGAGTGAGCGCCCGGTTATACAGCACCACGCTGAGGTCAGCGAACGAGTAGGTCCGCGGCGACGAGTTCCGCGATCTGCACGGCGTTGAGTGCCGCACCTTTACGAAGGTTGTCGCTGGTGATGAACAGGGCCAATCCACGCCCGTTCGGCACGCCGCGGTCCTGACGCACGCGGCCGACGAAGCTCGGGTCCTGGCCGGCCGCTTCGAGGGGTGTGGGGACATCCGTCACGACCACGCCGGGGGCGGTGGCGAGCAGTTCGAGGGCGCGGGCGACGGTCAACGGGTTGGCGAACTCGGCGTTGATCGAGAGGGCGTGGCCGGTGAAGACGGGCACGCGCACGCAGGTGCCGGAGACGAGCAGATCGGGCAGCTCGAGGATCTTGCGGCTCTCGTTGCGGAGTTTCTTCTCCTCGTCGGTCTCGAATTCGCCGTCGTCGACAATGGAACCGGCCAGCGGGATCACGTCGAACGCGATCGGGCGGGCGTAGACGATGGGTGCCGGCATGGGCACAGCGGACCCGTCGTGCACCAGCTGGAGCAGGTTGTCGCTCAGGGCGGCGGCCCGCACCTGGCTGGCGAGCTCGCGGGCGCCGGCCAGGCCGCTGCCGGAGACCGCCTGGTAGGTGCTGACGATGAGGCGTTCGAGGCCGGCCTCGTCGTGCAGCACCTTGAGCACGGGCATGGCCGCCATGGTGGTGCAGTTCGGGTTCGCGATGATGCCCTTGGTGGCGAGCTTGATGGCCTCGGGGTTGACCTCGCTGACGACCAGCGGCACGTCGGGGTCCATCCGCCACCCGGAGGAGTTGTCGATCACGGTGACGCCGGCCGCGGCGAACCGGGGAGCCTGAATTTTCGAGAGCGTCGCGCCGGCGGAGAAGATGGCCACGTCGAGTCCGCTGGGGTCGGCGGTGGCGGCGTCTTCGACGACGATCTTCTCGCCCTTGAACAGCAGCACGGAGCCGGCGGACCGGGACGACGCGAAGAAACGGATGCCTCCGACCGGGAAGTCCCGTTCCTCGAGCAGGCTGCGCACGACGGCTCCGACCTGGCCGGTGGCCCCGACGACGCCGATCTGGATTCCTGTGGTGCTGGTTGCTGCGGTGCTGTTTGCTGCGGTGCTGTTCACTGTGTTTCCTCCGCTGGATGCCGTGGCTGCTGGTGCTGGTGGTGCTGGTGGTCTCGCTCTCGCTCGTGCACTTGCACTTGCACTTGCACTTGCACTTGCACTTGCACTTGCACTTGCACTTGCACTTGCATCTGCATCTGCATCTGCCTTTGTGGCTAACTCAGGAGATTCTCGCGATTTGGCCCGAATTCCAGCCGGATCGCGCCTGTGGCCTCTAGTTCTCCTGAGTTAGCCCCAGGGAAACCGGTTGAACGGGGTCGGGGTGGGGTGAGGCGGGGTGGGGCCGAGCCCGGCTGGCGTCCGGCCGAGCCCGGTTGGGCCGACGGATGCCGGCTAGCGGCCGGTGCCGCCGTGCACGACGGCGTCGTTGGTGGAGTCCAGGCCGAATGCGGTGTGCACGACCCGCAGCGCCTGGTTGATGGTGTCGGCGCGGGTGACCACGGAGATGCGGATCTCGCTAGTCGAGATCATTTCAATGTTGATCCCGGCCTCGAACAACGCCTCGAACAGCTTCGCGGACACGCCCGTGTTGGTGCGCATGCCGGCGCCGACGAGCGCGAGCTTGCCGATCTGGTCGTCATACTGCAGACCGGCGAACCCGACGTTGGTCTGCTCGTTGCTCAGCGCGGTCAGCACCTGCTGGCCCTCCGATTTGGGCAGGGTGAAGGAAATGTCGGTCAGTCCCGTGGACGCGGCCGAGACGTTCTGCACGATCATGTCGACGTTCGCGTTGGTCTTCGCGACGATTTTGAAGATCTGCGCGGCTTTGCCCGGAATGTCTGGAACGCCGACGACCGTGACCTTGGCTTCGCTCAGGTCGGCGGCGACCCCGGCGATGATTGGCTCTTCCACTGTCTCTCCATTCGCGGATGCGTTATTGGGATGTGTGCGCTCGGTGGCCGACGAATTCGGGATCGCGACATGCGGGCTCGTGGTGTCGGGGTTGTAGACGATGGTTCCCACGTTGTTGTTAAACGAGGACCGCACATGCAGCGTCACACCGTGCCGACGCGCATATTCCACCGCTCGAATATAGAGGACCTTCGCACCCGCGGCGGCGAGCTCGAGCATTTCTTCGCTGGAGATGCGGTCGAGTTTGTGGGCCCGGGGAACGACGCGCGGGTCGGCGGTGAAGACGCCGTCGACATCCGTGTAGATCTCGCAGATATCGGCGCTGAGCGCGGCGGCCAGCGCAACGGCGGTCGTGTCAGAACCGCCGCGGCCGAGCGTGGTGATGTCCTTGGTGTCGCGATTGAAGCCCTGGAAGCCGGCGACAATCGCCACGGCACCGTCGTCGAGGGCATCGCGGATGCGCCCGGGAGTCACGTCGACGATGCGGGCGGCGCCGTGTTGGCCATCCGTGATCATGCCGGCCTGACTGCCGGTGAAGGAGCGGGCGTCGTAGCCCATGCTCTTGATCGCCATGGCGAGCAGCGCCATCGAGATGCGCTCGCCCGCGGTGAGGAGCATGTCGAGCTCGCGCGGCGCGGGGATCGGGGTGACCTGGTGCGCAAGGTCGAGCAACTCATCGGTGGAGTCTCCCATCGCGGAGACGGCGACGACGACCTCGTTGCCCGCTTTGCGGGTGTCGACGATGCGTTTGGCCACGCGTTTGATGCTTTCGGCGTCGGCGACGGATGATCCGCCGAACTTCTGCACGATCAAGCTCACGTGGCACTCCAAGGGTTCGGGTACGCGGGCACAGGCAAGCTCCCATCATAAATGCTGTTGTATTCGGCAGCGGCCATGTGACGGTGAGGGGCACCCATTGACGCTACAACGCGGTCGGCGACCACTCGTTCTTCGCCGGCGCGGCCCTGCTCGTGTCGTGCATGATCCCCGCCTTCTTCATCAAGCGCGGCGCCTGGCTGCAGCACCGCGCGCAGACCCTGGCGTTCTGGATGATGTTCACCATGGCCTTCCCGACCTTCGTGTCGAGCTCGCAGTTCACGGTGAAGTCGTCGCACGACCCGGTCGCCCTGTTCTGGGTGAGCGCCGTGGCCCTCGCGGCCAACATCGCCGTTGTGGTCTACCAGATCTACACGATCGTGAAGAGACGCCGCAACCCGCTCACCGACGAGCTGTTCACGCACCTGCCCGCGTACCGCACGGTGCTCGAAGCGAACGAGCCGCTGGTGCCGGCGACGGCTGCTCCAGCCGCGCACCCGCGGGCGACCGCCAGCGCGAAATAGAACGCCGTGACTGCGGAGAATTTCGCGACACGCGGCATCCGTCGCCCCGCCACGCGGCGGGTCTCGAAATTCTCCGCAGTCAGCGCTGCCCGCGAATCAGCGGGGCAACGGATGCCACGGGCCGGGTCTCCCCCCTCCCCCCGGCCCGTCTGTCGTCCGGGCGGGCAGTCGGTTCAGTCCGGCGAGGTCGGTGGCGGATGCGGTCTCCCTGGCCACTCCTGGCCGCAACTGTTGCCGGAGCGGGCAGGCGGCGCGGGGTGCTAGTTCGTGACGGTACGGCGGCCCTCGAAGGCCCGCCCGAGAGTGACCTCGTCGGCGTACTCGAGGTCGCCGCCGACCGGCAGCCCTGACGCGAGCCGGGAGACCTTGATCTCGAGGGTGGTCAGCAGGCGCGACAGGTAGGTCGCGGTCGCCTCCCCCTCGAGGTTCGGGTCGGTGGCGATGATGACCTCCTGCACCGTGTTGTCGGCAAGGCGCTGCATCAGCTGACGGATGCGCAGGTCGTCCGGTCCGACGCCGTCGATGGGGCTGATCGCCCCGCCGAGCACGTGGTAGAGCCCCCTGAATTCGCGGGTGCGTTCGATCGCGACGACGTCCTTGGCCTCTTCCACCACGCAGATCATCGCCGGATTGCGGCGCGGGTCTCGGCAGATCATGCAGGTCTTCTGCTCGGACACGTTGCCGCAGATGTCGCAGAACTTCACCTTGTCGCGCACCTCGAGCAGCACGTTGGCGAGCCGGGTCACGTCGAACTGCTCGGTCTGCAAGATGTGGAACGCGATCCTCTGCGCGGACTTGGGCCCGATTCCGGGCAGCGTGCCGAGCTCGTCAATCAGTTCCTGAACGATGCCTTCGTACATGGTTTAGTCGCCTCTGGTTCGGGATGCCGGATCGTGCGGCTGTTCTTCGAGGAAGGTGGCACCGAGGATTTCGCGCACCACCGACTCGCCGTAGCGCTGCTTCTCCGCAAAGGCGGGCCCGCGACGGGCAACGGATGCTGCGCCGCCCGCCCGGTTCGGAGCCTGCACCTGGGTGCGCGCCGGGGTTCCGGGCTGGGCGCCGTTCTGGACGCCGTTCTGGGACTGAGACTGGGCTCTCGCTTGGTGCTGGGCTCCCGCTTGGTGCTGGGCTCCCGCTGCGAACAATCCCGCACGCGCGGCGGGCGCCTGGTATCGGCCGGGCTGGCCGCCGTTCGGGTTCAGGTCCGGCGGGAATTCCTCGTCGTAGGACGGGGGCTCGTCGTCGTAGGGCGGCTGCGGCTCAGGGTCTCGCCCGGACGCGGGAAGCGTCTTGGGCGCCGGCGCGCTCGGCGTGGAACGCGGGGCGGTCTGCGGGGCGGATGCGTGTGCGGGGGCATCAGGGGTCGCAGCGGAGGCCCCAGCGGAGGCCGCAGACGCAGGAGCAGCGGTTTCAGCAGCCGGGGCTGACCCCGGGATGGCCACCGTGGCCCAGCCGGTGCCGGCATCCGAGGGTCTCGGAATGGCAGCGGTCGCCCAGCCGGTCGCGGTCGCGGCGACCGCCGGGCTGGCAGTTGCGCGGCTGGTCACCGTGGGGCTGGCAGCCGATGCCGCAGGCGCTTCTGGGGCGTCAACCTTGCCAACGCCGGCCGGGGCGGAACCGGCTGCAGCGTTCACGGCAGCAGGCAGATCGGGGTCGGCGGCAGCAGCCAGATCGGGGTCGGCGGCAGCAGCCGGATCGGGGTCGGCGTCGGCGGGCGATGCCTCGTCGGTTGTTGCAGCAGCGGATTTGGGTGTCGTCCTGGAGCCGGTGTCGCCGCTTCCGGACCCGGCTGCGGCCGAGCCGCTGACGGTTGCGGCCCGCGCGACAGGGCTCGGCGCGGTGGAGTCCTGCACGCCGAAACCTGACCCCGGGGAGACCGGGGCTACCGGTGCCGGAGCGGGGGCGGATGCGTTGGGGGTGGCTGGGGCATCCGTTCTCGGGGAGTCGACCCGGGCGGTGAGCTGGGGCGTGAAGCCGAGCACCTCGTTGACGGCGCGCTTGAGATAGTCGCCGACGCCCTGCCCGGGGGCCGCCGACTGCTTGAGTCCGGCGACGTCGTTCTGGCTCGGGAAGGAGAGCACCAGCAGGTCGCCGCCACGCAGTTCCATGGCGCGGGCCGTGTAGAGCACGAGCCAGGCGCTGATCTTGGCGGCCTTGACTGCCTCGAGGATCTGCGGCCAAGAGTCCTTTACCTGCTGCAGGGTGACGGGTCCGACAGGGCGGGGCGGGGACGCGGCTTGGGTCGCGGGCGCAGCGGCAGCAGGCGCGGCGGCAGAAGCAGCAGCAGCAGCCGCACCGCCGGAGACCGCGGGCCGGCCGGAGGCATGCGTCGCCGAGACCGCAGCCGCGCGCGGGGGCGAGCCGACCGGGCTGGTGGCTGGGGCATCCGTCGCCGGGCTGTCGCCGGAACCAGACCCAGACCCAGAACCAGAACCGACCCCGATGCGGCGCTCGAGGCGTTCGACTCGGGCGAGCGCGCCGCGAGTGGAATCGTCGCTCGCGGGGATGAGCACGCGGGCAATCATGAGTTCGAGGTGCAGGCGGGGGCTGGTCGCGCCGGTCATCTCGGTGAGGGCGGCGTTGATCACGTCGGCGGTGCGGGAGAGCTCGGCGGGGCCGAACTTCGCGGCTTGCACGGCCATGCGGTCGAGTTCCTCCTGCGGCACGCCGCGCAGCACGGCGGCGGCGCCCGCGGCGCTCGTGGCGCCCACGATGATCAGGTCGCGCAGGCGTTCGAGCAGGTCTTCGACGAAGCGGCGCGGGTCCTGGCCGGTCTGCACGACCCGGTCGACGGCGTCGAACGCGGCGGACGGGTCGCGGTCGGCGATCGCGTCGATGGACTCGTCGAGCAGCGACGCGTTCGTGTAGCCGAGCAGCGCCACGGCGCGGTCGTATTCGACGGAGTGCCCGTCGGATCCGGCCATCAGCTGATCGAGCAGCGACAGGGTGTCGCGCGGCGACCCGCCGCCGGCCCGCACCACGAGCGGCAGCACGCCCGGCGCGACGGTCATCTGCTCGGTGTCGCACATCTGCTGCACGTATTCGAGCATCGGCCCGGGCGGCACGAGCCGGAACGGGTAGTGATGCGTGCGCGAACGGATGGTGCCGATCACCTTTTCGGGCTCGGTTGTCGCAAAGATGAACTTGACGTGCTCGGGCGGCTCTTCAACGATCTTCAGCAGCGCGTTGAAGCCCTGCGGCGTGACCATGTGCGCCTCGTCCAGGATGAAGATCTTGTATCGGTCGCGGGCGGGAGCGAAGATCGCGCGCTCACGGATGTCCCGGGCATCGTCGACCCCGTTGTGGCTGGCCGCGTCGATCTCGACCACGTCAAGGGATCCGCCGCCGTCGCGGGACAGCTCCACACAGCTCGGGCAGACCCCGCATGGCGTGTCGGTGGGACCCTCGGCGCAGTTCAGGCAGCGCGCGAGAATACGGGCGGATGTCGTCTTGCCGCAACCTCGGGGCCCGCTGAACAGATAGGCGTGATTCACCCGGTTCGTGCGCAGGGCCGTCATCAGCGGATCGGTCACCTGAGACTGACCGATCATTTCGGCAAAAGTCTCGGGCCGGTAGCGGCGATACAGGGCGGTAACCACGAGGTCAATCGTAGCCGGAGCCACTGACAGTGCGGTGTGGGGCGGGCGTGGGGCGGGGCGTGTGTGTGGGTGGGGGGGGG
>NZ_SOHB01000043.1:0-9475 GCF_004403055.1 Cryobacterium sp. TMT1-19 | reverse complement strand
GGTACCCCCTAGAAAGGAGCCCTACGGCCGAGGTTTTTGGCATTTGACATTGTGCACGCTGTTGAGTTCTCAAGGATCGGACGCACTCGACTTCAGGCCACACGGGCTGTCGCTTCGAGGCAACTTGTATAACGTACCTACCCGACTAATCTCTGTCAAATAACGGAAAGCAGTCGATTTCGAGTGCACCAGAGCGATTCGAAATAATCTACATACGCGACTTGACGACCAGCCGAAGAAAGATATTATCTTGGTTTGAACTCGAACGCTCCCTAGGCGGGAGGATATTCGAGAAAAAACTAAAATCTTCGTCCCACTTGAGGCCGGGAAGCTCTGCGGCTTTCCGCACCTGTGGGGTGACTAGAGAGACATTACGGTGAATTCTGGGGGTGCGCAACTCCCTCCCGCATCCCGGGCGTGTCGGCTCCGGCGCCCTGGCGCAAGCCCCCAGGTGCGGGCCTCACGGCGGTCCGGCGCGTCTCAGCGTCCGGTCGAGACCGTGACGGTGAACTTGGCGTTCCGACCGACCTGGTGTGTCGGCCCGACCAATCGCGTCAGCGCGGGGCGATAACCGAGGTGGGTGTTCCACACACTCCACAGTTCACCACCGGGCTGCAACACTCGTCCGGCATCCTCGAACAGTTTCAGGGCTATGCCGGCATGGACCGACGAGCCGATGTGAAAGGGCGGGTTCAGCACAATCAGTTCGGCCGAGGCATCCGGTTGGCTCTGGAGCGCGTCATCCCGCACGACCGTGACCCGGTCGGCAAGCGCATTGGCCACCATGGTGGCCCGCGCTGAGGCGACGGCCGCGGCCGACTGGTCGGTGGCGGTCACCCGCAGGGCGGGACGGCGTCGGGCGAGGGTGGCGGCGAGCACCCCGGTGCCGCAGCCGAGGTCGATGGCGCTCCGAGCATCCGTTTTCATACGATCAAGGAACTCAAGCAGGTAGCGCGTCCCGATATCGACGGTCGCGCCGGCAAACGCAGCCCCGTGGGCGCAGATCGTGAGTCCCAGGTCAGCGTGCTCCACACAATTCGGCCAGGTGGACATCGTCGGCTGAGTTGCGGAGGCTATCGAGGCCGCTGCCCTGAGTACCCGCGACTTCTGCCGGGCCGACGAGACCTGCAGCTCGCCGAAGTGCCGGCGGAGCACCGCGTTCATGGTCGGCGTCATGTGCTTGATGCGTCCGCCGGCGATCACCACCACATCCGGTGCCGCGAAACGACGGATGGCGTCGGCGAACTCATCGAGCGCCGCCAGACTGCGCGGCAGCTGGATCAGTACCACCCGCGCGTTCGCCAGCAGTTCTTCGCCCAGGATGAAAGAGCGGTAGGAATCGACGAGTCCGGCGTCGGCCGCATTCAGGGCGAGGGCCAACTCCCCGGAGAGGACATCCTGGTGCACCCGGATTCCCCGGGCCCCGGCCAGTGCGGCCGCGCCCAGGGTGAGGGCGCCATAGCGGTCCTCGATCACCACGACCTCGCCGGATCCTGCCTCGGCCAGCACGCCCGCCGCCTCGTCGAGGATCAGGCGGTCGCTCGCATCCACGGCGAAGAGATTGTCCGCTTCCACGTCGGGGAAACGCCGCAGGCGGTCAAAGGAAAAATCAGGCATTGCCTCAGGCTAGCCCGCAGGTGCGGCTACTTCTCGTCGCCGATCGGGCGGGAACCCAGGGGGCGCCAGATCACGATCTGGTTGGACCGGCGCGTGCGCGTACCGGCCCGCATCGAGATGACCTCACCGGCCGAGCCGGCCGCGAAGACGCGGCGGCCCGGACGGTTGAGCAGTTCATCGGCCAGCGCAGACTCCAATTCGCGCAGCCGCGATTCGAGCGTGCGCACGTGGTCCTCGAGGTCAATGATGCGACGGATGCCTTCCAGGCTCACACCCTCGGCACCGAGCTCCGCGATCTCGCGGAGCTTGGCCACATCCCGCATCGAGTACCGGCGAGACCGACCGGGGGTGCGGTCGGGACTCACCAGTCCCAGGCGATCGTATTGGCGCAGCGTTTGCGGGTGCATGCCCGCAAGCTCGGCGGCCATCGAGATTACGAAAACCCGGGTGTTCTCGTCCACCGTCAGTCTCTCGCCTTCGCGAGGAGTTCGTCGCGCGGATTCTCCTTCGGCAGTGCTTCCGCGAAGGCCGCGAGTTTTTCCTCGGCGTCCTTCGACAGATGAGACGGAACGGCAACCTGAACCTCCGCCAGCAGGTCCCCGGTGCCCTTGGGCGTCACGACGCCACGCCCCTTGACGCGCAGCACGCGCCCGCTCGGGGTGCCCGGGGCGATGCGCAGTTTGACCGGCGCTCCGCCCAACGTCGGCACCTCGATAGTGGCGCCGAGCGCGGCCTCGACGAACGTGACCGGCACGGAGACCCGCAGGTTCAGCCCGTCGCGTTCGAAGACCGGGTGCTTGCGCACGTTCACCGTGAGTACGATGTCGCCGGACTCGCCGCCGTCGGGGCTGTGCTGCCCCTGGCCGCGGAGCTTGATCTTCTGCCCGTCGGCCACCCCGGCCGGGATCTTCACCTTGATGGCGCGGCCATCCTGCGTTTGCAGGGTGATCTGGTCACCGTGCGTGGCCGTGATGAAGTCGACCGTTGTCGACGCGATCACGTCGCGGCCGCGAGTCGGCCCGCCGTAGCCGCGGAACCCGCCGCTCGAGGTACCGAAACCGCCGCCACCCTGACCGCGGCCGAACATGCCGCCGAGGAGGTCGTCGAAACCGCCCCGCTCATAGGAGTAGCCGGGCTGTTGTTGCCGCGCGCCCCCACCGAACATGCCTCCGAAGACATCGTCGAAGCCTCCGGCCTGCCCGCCACCGGGGCGTGGGGCGGTGAAGCGGGCCCCACCGCCCATCGCGCGCACAGCATCGTATTCCTTGCGTTGGGCAGGGTCACCGATCACCGAGTGTGCCTCGCTGATCTCCTTGAACGTCGCCTCGGCCGCAGGGTTGCCCGGATTGGAGTCCGGGTGGTACTTGCGGGCGAGCTTGCGATAGGCCTTCTTCAGCTCGGCCGGGGTGACGTCCTTTGACACACCCAGGACCTTGTAAAAGTCCTTATCGAACCAGTCCTGGCTAGCCATCGCTCGGTACCTGCACGACGACCTTGGCCACGCGCAGGAGCGACGAGCCGAGGAAGTAGCCGGTCTCGATCACGTCACCGACGGTCTCCGACTCGATGCCCGCGGTGGGCAGCTGGAAGATCGCCTCGTGGATGGTCGGATCGAACGGTTCGCCGACCGTGCCAAAGGACTTCACGCCCAGGCGCTCGACGCTCCCCCGCAGTTTTGCGGCGATCGTGCTGAACGCCGAGTCTTCGACCAGGTCGCCGTGCTTCTCAGCGCGGTCGAGATCGTCGAGCACGGGAATCAGGCCCTTGACGACATCCACGGTGACGCGCTCACGCTCGACCTCGCGGTTGGCCTCGGTGCGGCGACGGTAGTTGGCGTACTCCGCGGTGACCCGCTTGAGGTCGGCCAGGTGCTCGCTCGTGAGCTCATCGACTTCCCGCGTGGCGGCATCCAGGATGTCTTGGACCGTCAGCTCGTCCTCTTCGATACCCTCGGCGGACACCTCGTCGATGTCCTCGACACTCACACCTTCGGCTTCCGCCTCGGCGTCGGCCCCGGGGGCACCCTCAGTGGATGCCCCCTCGTCAAACGGCTCGTCGCCAGGACGCTTGTTGTCGTCTGCCATTACTTCTTGACCTCGTCTTCGTCGTCGACGACCTCGGCGTCAACCACGTCTTCGTCCGAGCCGGCCGCGTCGGCGGTCGGCTCGGAGTCGGTTGGGGCACCGGCCGCGGCATCCGCCTGGCTGGTCTTGTAGATGGCCTCGCCGAGCTTGCCCTGGCTCTCGTTGAGCTTGTCGAAGGCCGTCTTCACGGCCGCATCGTCGTCGCCGACGAGAGCGGCCTTGAGGGCGTCGACGTCGGCCTGAACCTCGGACTTCACGTCCTCGGGCAGCTTCTCGTCGTTCTCCTTGATCAGCTTCTCGATCGAGTAAGCGAGCTGCTCCGCCGTGTTGCGGGTCTCGGCTGCCTCGCGACGGCGCTTGTCCTCGGCGGCGTGCTCTTCGCCCTCGCGCACCATGCGCTCGATGTCTTCCTTCGCGAGCGAGGATCCGCCCGTGATGGTCATCGACTGTTCCTTGCCGGTGCCCTTGTCTTTGGCAGACACGTGCACGATGCCGTTGGCGTCGAGATCGAAGGTAACCTCAACCTGCGGGATGCCGCGCGGGGCCGGCGCGATGCCGGTCAGCTCGAACGTGCCGAGGTTCTTGTTGTCGCGGGTGAACTCGCGCTCGCCTTGGAAGACCTGGATCGCGACGGACGGCTGGTTGTC
Source organism: Cryobacterium sp. TMT1-19 (assembly GCF_004403055.1). Classification (NCBI taxonomy): domain Bacteria; kingdom Bacillati; phylum Actinomycetota; class Actinomycetes; order Micrococcales; family Microbacteriaceae; genus Cryobacterium; species Cryobacterium sp. TMT1-19. The sequence goes on along the minus strand of NZ_SOHB01000043.1, from coordinate 5,127 downwards.
GTCGGCTGTGGTGAAGGTCTCGCTGCGCTTGGTCGGGATGGCCGTGTTGCGCTCGATCAGGCGCGTCATGATGCCGCCCTTGGTCTCGATGCCGAGGCTCAGCGGGGTGACGTCGATGAGCAGAACATCTTTGCGCTCACCCTTCAGCACGCCGGCCTGCAGTGCGGCGCCAACGGCGACGACCTCGTCCGGATTGACGCCCTTGTTCGGGTCCTTGCCACCGGTCTCGGCCTTGACGAGCTCGTACACGGCGGGCATGCGGGTGGAGCCACCGACGAGAACGACGTGGGCGATATCTTCCACCTTGACCCCGGCTTCACGGATGACGTCCTGGAACGGCTTCTTCGTGCGGTCGAGCAGGTCTTCGGTCATCTTCTCGAACTGGGCGCGGGTAAGCGTCTCGTCGAGGTTGGCCGGGCCATTCTCGGTCAGGGAGAGGTACGGCAGCTGGATGCTCGTCGACATGCTGCTCGAGAGTTCCTTCTTGGCCTGCTCGGCGGCTTCCTTGAGGCGCTGCTTGGCGATCTTGTCCTTGGAGACGTCTACGCCGGTGGTTTCCTTGAACTTCTTGATCAGGTGATCGACGATGCGCTGATCCCAGTCGTCGCCGCCGAGGCGGTTGTCACCGGCAGTCGACCGCACCTGAATGGTGGAGAAGTCGTCGTCCTTGCCTACCTCGAGGAGGGAGACGTCGAAGGTTCCGCCGCCGAGGTCGAAGACCAGGATGAGCTCGTCTTCCTTGCCACGGTCGAGGCCGTAGGCAAGTGCGGCCGCGGTCGGCTCGTTGATGATACGCAGCACGTTAAGGCCGGAGATCTCGCCGGCCTCCTTGGTGGCCTGGCGCTCGGCATCGTTGAAGTACGCGGGAACGGTGATGACGGCATCCGTCACCTTGTCGCCCAGGTACGCCTCGGCATCGCGCTTGAGCTTGGCCAGGATGCGGGCCGAAACTTCTTGCGGGGTGAACTTCTTGTCGTCGATGGCGACTTTCCAGTCGGTGCCCATGTGGCGCTTGACCGACGCGATGGTGCGGTCGACGTTGGTGACGGCCTGGCGCTTGGCGGTCTCGCCGACCAGCACCTCGCCGTCTTTGGTGAAGGCGACGACGGACGGTGTGGTCCGGAAGCCTTCGGCGTTTGCGATGACGGTGGGTTCTCCACCTTCGAGGACGGCCACCACAGAGTTGGTGGTTCCGAGGTCGATGCCTACTGCACGGGCCATGTGTGCGTTCTCCTTTAAAGTATGTTCTCAGCTCGATTTCACAGAGTTGAGTGGTGCTGGCTCAAGTGTGCCAGTGTCCCAAATCTAAAGTCAAGCCACGCACCTGAGAGTTGAGCGTGAACGACTCAACTTTGAGATTTCGTGCAATCGATGGTCTCCGGCCCCCCGCATCCACTAGCCTCAGCGCATGACCGGGATCGCGGAGCAGGGCAGCACGGATGCCCGGGAGCTGCCAGACAAAACGAGCAGACGCCGCGTAGTGGCCTGGAGCTTCTGGGACTGGGGCTCTGCCGCGTTTAATGCGGTGGTCACCACCTTCGTCTTCACCGTCTACATCACGGGCAGCTCGTTCGGCGACAAAGACGTCATTTCCGCCCAGCTCGGCTGGGCCCTCGCTTTCGCCGGCTTGCTGGTAGCCGTGCTGGCCCCGATCACCGGACAGCGCTCGGACACCTCCGGGCGGCGCAAGCTGTGGCTCGGCGTCAACACGTTCATCGTGGTGGGCCTCACCGCGGCGATGTTCTTCGTGGAGGCGTCACCGAGCTTCCTGCTGCTCGGCCTCGTTCTGGTGGCCGCCGGCAACGTCTTCTTCGAGTTCGCCAGCGTCAACTACAACGCCATGCTGTCCCAGGTCTCGACCGCGCGCACCATCGGCAGGGTCAGCGGTTTCGGTTGGGGCATGGGCTACATCGGCGGCATCATGCTGCTGCTCATCGTGTACTTCGGTTTCATCAGCCCCGACGTGGGTCTGTTCGGGGTAACCAGCGAGAACGGCCTCTCGGTGCGGGTCACGATGCTCATCGCGGCCGCCTGGTTCGGCCTGTTCGCCCTGCCGGTGCTGTTCTCGGTTCCCGAATACCGTTCTCCCGCCGCGGTGCGCCGGCCCCGGGTGAGCTTCCTCCGTTCTTACATCGTGCTCGGGCAAGACATCATCCGGCTCTGGAAGACCAGCCGCCAGACGGTGTACTTCCTGATCGCGAGCGCGATCTTCCGCGACGGCCTGGCCGGGGTTTTCACCTTCGGCGGGGTGCTCGCGGCATCCGTCTTCGGATTCTCACCCGGCGAGGTGATCATCTTCGCTATCGCCGCCAATGTCGTGGCGGGCGTGGCCACCATCATCGCCGGCGCGCTTGACGACCGGGTCGGCGCAAAGCCGATCATCGTGACCGCCCTGATCGGCCTGATCGTGTTCGGCAGCATCGTATTCCTGCTGCACGACGGCGGTCAGATCGTGTTCTGGACCGCCGGCCTCGCCTTGACGCTCTTCGTCGGGCCGGCCCAGTCGGCCAGCCGCACCTTCCTGGCACGCCTGATCCCGGCCGGCCGGGAGGGCGAGGTCTTCGGGCTCTACGCCACGACGGGCCGCGCGGTGAGCTTTCTGGCGCCGACCATGTTCGCCCTGATGGTGACGATCTTCGGCGAAACCTATTGGGGCATCCTCGGACTCATGTTGGTTTTGCTCGTGGGGCTGCTTCTCCTGCTGCCGGTGAAGGCCCGCCAGGACCAGGTCGGCTAACGGATGCGGGTGGCCTCGTTGTGCTCGACCAGCACCCAGGTGGAACCTTCGTCGTTGGAGACCCAGCCCTCCCAGGCGTAGGCGTCAGGTGTGATCGAGACGAAGTTCCAGCGGATCGGGCGGCCGTCGGTGCCCGTGCCGTCCTGGCGCAGGCCGTTGCGGTGGGGGGTCGCCACGAGGTGGCAGTACTCGCCGGATGCCGGGGCGAAATAGCTGACCCGCCACACGCCGGCGTAGGAATCATAGACTCGCACGGCCGTGGCGACGGTCTCGAAGCCGGTCGGGTGCGAGTCGCTCACGACGACCTCGACGTCTTGCACCGCACGCCCGTCGAGCACGAAGTCGACGATCCAGGTGAATTCGCGCCCGGTCCATTCGCCGGTCGTCTCGTCGAGGCGGGACCCGGTGGCGGCCCAGGCGCCGACCAGCTGGCCGAAGCGGCGCATCCGCCCCGGGTAGTCGGGTGTCGGTCCCGGCGCGACGAGCGCCTCGGCAAAGCTGGGCACGGATGTGGTCATGGGCCGATTTTACCGGGCGCGTGTTGCATGCGTGTGAACCGGGCTACTCGGCTCTGGTGGTCGATCCTGTCGAGGCCTCCCGCACATCCGTGCAGTGGAAGTTCTGGAACGACCGCGACGCAGTCGGCCCGCGCTGGCCCTGGTAGCGGGAGCTGTATTCGCTTGAGCCGTAGGGACGTTCGGCGGGCGAACTCAGCCGGAAGAAGCAGAGCTGACCGATCTTCATGCCGGGCCACAGCTTGATCGGCAGGGTGGCGACGTTGCTCAACTCGAGCGTCACGTGGCCGGTGAAACCGGGATCGATGAAGCCGGCGGTCGAGTGGGTGAGCAGGCCGAGCCGGCCGAGCGAGCTCTTGCCCTCCAGCCGCGCGGCGACGTCGTCGGGCAGGGTGACCTTCTCGTAGGTGGACCCGAGTACGAACTCACCGGGGTGCAGGATGAACGGTTCGCCCGCGGAGGTCTCGATCAACCGGGTCAGATCGGGCTGGTCTTCGGCCGGATCGATATAGGGGTACTTGTGGTTGTCGAAGAGGCGGAAGAAACCGTCGAGTCGCACGTCGATGCTCGACGGCTGGATCATGTCGGCCTGGTACGGCTCCAGACGGATTCGTTCCGCGTTGATTTCAGCCTTGATTTCGCGATCCGAGAGCAGCACGGTTCCAGCCTAACGGCGCGGACTTGATATGCTGGCACGGTTCCGGTGCGGGCTTGCCTGCGCGACGGACGTGCGGATGTAGTTCAATGGTAGAACTTCAGCTTCCCAAGCTGATAGCGCGGGTTCGATTCCCGTCATCCGCTCACTTGTCATATTTCCCGGTCCTGTGATGCGTCTCGGTGATGCGGCTCTGTGCTGCCCCACGTCGGCGGCCTCCGGTATCGTCGAGACCATGACCGACCCGACACTGCGTATGCCGAACACCGTGCTGCGGGTGGTGCTCGACCTCGGCGTGCTGCCCCTGGACATCCCCCCGCTGCCCCCGCGTTTCCGGCACCCGGAATTCGACGCGGACTGGGACGACGAGGAGCAGGTCGCCGGCATCTTCCTCGGCTTCGACGACGGAGAGTTCCACCTGGACATCCTGGAAGAAGGAGTCGAGTACCACTTCCACAACGCGGACGGGTCTTCGAGCGATGACAGTCCGTGGCCGGCCGCCGACACCCAGGCCCTCGTCGACTGGGCGACCGGCTTCGTGCTGCACGTCGCACCGCGCCTCCCGGATCTGCTGGAAGACGCGGATGAGGCCGCCGAATGGCACCATGTGGGGCTGCCGGTGTACTCCCGCGATTACGGGCCGGTCCCGCTCGAAATCATCGACGTGGAGTTGGAGGGCGAGCAGCTGATGCTCCCCTGGCTCGGCTCCGGCCACATCGCCGACGATCACCTCGACGGATCTGACCACCCGATCGCGCTCCTCTGGAATCCGGAGCACGAAGATCCGGATATCCCGATCGCACGGGTGTGGCTGAACCCGAAAACCGGGGAACCGACAGCGCGCGCGGAAGCAGGGGTGGACTGGTCGGCCGTGGGGCTCACCAAAGCGGAAGTCCTGTCATGGGCGGAGAGCCTGTACCTGAACAATCACGTGATCGGCGACCCGGCCCAGATGATCATGCGAGCCGCACTGGAACGCATGGCAGGGCTCGACCGCTAACTGAGTGAATCCCAACCCGTTGGGTTGCATGGCTCCCGATAGCTCCGATCCGACAGCCCGCGTGGTCTTTGTTCCTCAGCGGCGGAGCGCCGGGTTCGTCGTCGCACCAATTCGACGGAGATCGGGCGATGTCAAGCTGAGTGGAGTCACTTGGGTTAGTTTGTGGTGGTTTCGTCGAGGAGGTGATTGATCCCGACGAGGCCGGCTGGTGCGGGTGTTT
>NZ_SOHB01000011.1:0-7886 GCF_004403055.1 Cryobacterium sp. TMT1-19 | reverse complement strand
GGCGGGGCGCCCGGCGGGCGGCCCGGCGGGCGGCCTGCTAGAGCGCGTAGCCGCCGACCAGGCGCACGGCGCCGCCGTTCACGCCCTTGGCACCCTGCTTAAAGCCCGCGAGGTCGTGCCGGGCGGTCGACACACGGCCGGCCACCCAGGCCGGCACTCCCTCGGTGGCGAGGCGCGCGATGACGGATGACGCCGATTCGGCCGCGACGACGGCGAACATGCCGACACCCAGGTTCCAGGTGCCCTCCGCGCTCTCGAGCGAGGAGCCGGCGAGTTCGCTGAGCACCCGGAAGACCGGGGACGGCGACCAGGTAGACCGGTCGACCTCCACCCAGGCGCCGAGCGGGAGCACGCGAGCGAGGTTCGCCGCGATGCCGCCGCCGGTGACGTGGCTGAGCGAGTGCACGACGCCGGCGAGCTCCGGGTCGGAGATCACGCCGAGCAGCGGCCCGGTGTAGAGCCGCGTCGGCTCGAGCAGGACCTCGCCGACCACGCCGCCGAAATCGGCGGACGTGTCGGTGTAGCCGATGCCGCGGTTGGCGAGGATGTGCCGCACGAGCGAGTAGCCGTTGGAGTGCAGGCCGGAAGAGGCCAGCGCCACGACGACGTCGCCGTGGCGGACCTTCTCCGCGCCGAGCACCTGGTCGGCTTCCACCACGCCGGTGGCGGCGCCGGCCACGTCGTAGTCGTCCACGCCGAGGAGGCCGGGGTGTTCGGCGGTCTCGCCGCCGACGAGTGCGGTGCCGGTGGCGGCGCAGGCGCGGGCGATGCCCGCGACGATGTCCGCGATCCGCTCGGGGACGACCTTGCCGCAAGCGATGTAGTCGGTCATGAAGAGCGGGCGGGCCCCGACGACGATGATGTCGTCGACGACCATGCCCACAAGGTCCTGGCCGATCGTGTCGTGCTTGTCGATGGCCTGGGCGATCGCGACCTTGGTGCCGACGCCATCCGTTGACGTGGCCAGCAGCGGGCGCGTGTAGCCGGTGAGGAAGGAGACGTCGTAGAGGCCGGCAAAACCGCCGAACCCGCCGAGCACCTCGGGACCGTGCGTGTTCGACACGGCCTCCTTCATCAGGGAGACGGCGAGGTCGCCGGCCGTGGTGTCCACTCCGGCCGCCGCATAGGATGCGTTGCTCATTCTTGTCTTCCTGGGTCGCCGATCGGGGGCTTACCCTTTTTGACCAGGGATTCTTCGCGCAGTGCTTCCTGGCGCAGTGAGGTGGGGGCGAGCAGAGGCTCGAATTCCGAGTCGGGGCCCGGGTCGCATCCGTTCGAGGCGGCGGCCGGACGTTCCAACAGGTTCTTGCCCAGGTGTGCTGAGTCGGGCAGCGGGATCGGATAGACCCCGGTGAAGCAGGCCGTGCATAGGCGTTCGGGCGGCTGCTCGGTGGCGGCGATCATGCCCTCCGGTGAGAGGTACCCGAGCGAGTCGGCGCCGATGGCCTGGCGCACCTCGTCGACGCCGAGGCCGGTCGCGATCAGTTCCGCGCGGGAGGCGAAGTCGATGCCGTAGAAGCAGGGCCAGGTGATCGGCGGGCTCGAGATGCGCACGTGCACCTCGGCCGCACCGGCCTCCCGCAGCATGCTGACCAGGGCACGCTGGGTGTTGCCGCGCACGATCGAGTCGTCGACGACGATCAGCCGTTTGCCCTTGATCACGGCCTTGAGCGGGTTGAGCTTGAGCTTGATTCCCCGCTGGCGGATGGTCTCCGACGGCTGGATGAAGGTGCGCCCCACGTAGGAGTTCTTCACCAGACCCTGGCCGAACGGAATTCCGGATGCCTGCGCGTACCCGATCGCGGCCGGCGTGCCGGACTCGGGGGTCGGGATGACGAGGTCGGCCTCGACGGGGTACTCCTGGGCGAGGCGACGGCCCATCTCGACCCGCGCCTCGTGCACGCCGCGGCCGGCGATAGTGGTGTCGGGCCGGGCCAGGTAGACGTACTCGAACACGCAGCCGGCGGGCTTCGCTTCGGCGAAGCGCTGCGTGCGCAGGCCGTCCTCGTCGATGGTGATGAGCTCGCCCGGCTCGACCTCGCGCACGAAGCTGGCGCCCACGATGTCGAGGGCGGCGGTTTCGGATGCGACCACCCAGCCACGCTCGAGGCGGCCGAGCACCAGCGGGCGCACCCCCTGCGGGTCGCGGGCGGCGTAGAGGGTGGTCTCGTCCATGAAGACGAGGCTGAAAGCGCCGCGCAGACGCGGCAGAACCTCGAGCGCCGTGGCTTCGAGGGTGTGGTCGAGATCGCCGGTGAAGAGGGCGGTGATCACTGCGGTGTCGGTGGTGTTGCCGCGGGCGAGCTCGCCCTCCACCTTCAAGTAGCGTTCGTGCACGAGCTGCAGGAGCTCGGCCGTGTTGGTGAGGTTGCCGTTGTGGCCGAGGGCGACCGTGCCGCCCGAGGTGCGGCCCAGGGTGGGCTGGGCATTCTGCCAGCTGGACGACCCGGTGGTCGAGTAGCGGGTGTGCCCGACGGCGATGTGGCCGATCAGTGTGCTCAGCGCGGCCTCGTTGAAGACCTGGGAGACCAGGCCCATGTCCTTGTAGATCAGGATCTTCGAGCCGTCACTCGTGGCGATCCCGGCCGATTCCTGGCCCCGGTGCTGCAGGGCATAGAGGCCGAAATAGCTGAGCTTAGCCACCTCTTCACCGGGAGCCCAGACGCCGAAAACGCCGCAGGCATCTTGCGGCCCCTTCTCTCCGGGGAGTAGATCATGGCCTAAAAGTCCGTCGCCGCCAGCCAAATCGGTGCCTCTTCTACTATCAGTGCTCGGGGAAATGTGTGCTGAGAGTTGTGGGGTGACCGGGAGCTTCTCCGCTTCGGTCCGGTGAGCCGTGTTGTTGGGAAGGGCGGGTTGAGCTAGTCCCGATCAGAATTCGACGAGTCGGATACGGCATCCGGAGACTCGGAATCGCTCGGACCGACAGCTGCCATTCTATCGACGACGACCGTCTTCCCGCGGCGGGAGATGACACGGTCGATGATGATGGCGACGATGGCACCCACGGCGACGCCCAGCGTGAGGAACGCGAGCAACAGGAATCCGAAGACCTGGGTAGCCCCGAACTCGGCGTTCTCGGGAAACACGACCGTGAGAACCAGGGCCGCGATCGCACCGATCAGGGCGCCGAGGAGCATGAAGTTGAAGAAGCGGGGCGAGCGCCGCACGGTAACGGTGGACTTGTCGACGATCGATTCGCCGGCACTCTCACCGGCGCCGGAATCGGACTGCTGCTCGGGCTGTTGGTCTGAGATCACGCGTTCATTCTCGCACGCCAGATCAGTCCTGCGGCTGTGTGTTGGCTCTGCCCGGCGGATGCCAGCCTGTCCGGATGAATGGGATTGCGGTACGCGGGAGCGCGAACATGGACCTCGTCGTGCGGCAGCCGCGGCGGCCCGTCAGGGTGGCGCGGTGGACTTCCGCGAACACGGAGGTTCAGCGTTCGGCGATCACCGCGGCGGCCGGTGGACGATCCACTAGGCCGAGCCGACCGCCCCGGTCGCGCCTGTCACAATGACCGCACCTCTCAGGATCCCTTGACCTGTGCGAGCAGTCCAGCGAGTTCGGTCAGTGCGTCATCGGTCAGCGTGTCGAACCATGGTGCGGAGCGTTCTATCGCGAGAGTTTCGAACGCCTCGACCTGGGAACGCGCGAATCCGGTGAGCCTGAGGAGCCGCACCCGTCCGTCCTGGTCGGATGCGAACTGCTCGACCAGGTCATGCTCGCGCAATTGGTCGACGAGTTGGGTGATGGCCCCCGGTGTGACGTGCAACAGTGCGGCAAGCCGGCCCGGAGAGACAGAGTCCTGCGCGTGAGCGAGGACGAAGAGGACATCCAGCTGGGTGCGTGTGAGGACCGTGCTGCCGAACGGAGTCGATCGCGGGCTCGCGATCGACCGCGACAGACGAACGACCGCCGCCAGGACCTCCCCCATCTGCCTGGACCGGTGCGAGGTGAGCAGGTGCGCCGATTGTGTCATGCGCTGATAAACGGCATCTGCCCGATGAAGGTGCGATCCTCCACCTGGGTGAGGATGAAGTCCGCGAGATCATCTCGACTGATCTGGGTGCTCGCATTAACGCCCACCCATCCCACCCGGTAGGTTCCAGCACCCGGCTTCTCGGTCAACCGCGGACCACGAACGACCGTCCACTCCAACCCGGACGCCTCGAGCACCCGAAGGTGCTGCTCCGCGTCGGCGAGAACATGCCCGGACAGGGTCTTCAGCAAGAACCTGATGACGCGGTCTGCGGGCCCGGGCCGGTCCAGTGGAGCGGATAGCCCACCGCCCGACAGGGTGACGATCCGCTTTACTTCGTGCCGCCCCATGGCGTCCACGATGAGCTGGTTGCCCTCGGCCTGCAGCGTCGGCGGCGACCCCTTGACCTGCCCGAACAGGCTGAGCACGGCGTCTGACCCCGCCACCACCTGATCCACGGCATCCGCGTCCAACACGTCACCGTGAATAACCGTCAGAGCCGGCGACGTGGTGACGAGCTTGGCCGGATCACGCACCAGAGCCCGCACCTCGCATCCCGCGGCAAGAGCGCGCGTCAGCACGCGATGACCGGTCTTACCGGTCGCACCGAACAAAGCAATCACTGTCATAAGAATTAGTTTAGTCGCTAAATGTTGTGATCGGATGATGCTGCCACCGAACCAAAACGACGGGGAAAACTCACGAGGGAGGAAAGGGGGAGTCGCGTCCGAGACGGAGGTGGGAGGCGTCAGAGAAGCGGCAGGTGCCCGACCAGGTCGGCGCGCTGGCCGGAGGCGGCGATGCGACCGGATGCGATGCCATCAGCCCACGAGAGCGTTCCGGTGGCGAGGGCGAGCCAGGTGGGGGCATCCGTCTCAATGACGTTCGGCGGTGTGCCGCGGGTGTGGCGCGGACCGGCGATGCACTGCACGGCCCCGAACGGCGGCACGCGAACCTCGAGTGTGTTGCCGGTTGCCTTCTCGGCGAGCAGCTGCAGCGTGTACCGAACCGCCAGGGCACGGATGTCCCGGCTCGCCTCACCCTGCTGCGCCGCGTATTCGCGCACCGCCGCGCGCCCCACGCCGTCGTCAATCCTCGCTCGTGCCACGCCACCAGTCTGCCTCCTGTCTGCGGTCCGTGCCGGCCGCCCGCTCCTTGCGCCGCCAGCCCACCTCGCGAGCATGCTGCGCCGCTGCGCGCCTGGCACACCATGCGCGTATCGGCGCAGCATGGGCGCAGCGCTCTTGCGCCAGTACCCGCTGTCCGCCGCCCGCGCGGGGCTACGCGGCATCCGCTAATCTGACGGGGTGAAGATTCTGGTCCTCGGTTCCGGTGCCCGCGAGCACGCCATCATCACCGCGCTGCTCCGCGAGGAGCCGCGCCACGACATCGTGGCGGCGCCAGGCAATGCCGGCATCGCCCGGGATGTGCCGGTGATTCCGCTCGACCCGGCCGACCCCGAGCAGGTCACGAACTACGCGAACCTCAACGGCATCGAGCTCGTCGTGGTGGGGCCGGAGGCGCCGCTCGTCGCCGGGGTCGCCGATGCGCTGCGCACCCGGGGCATCCCGGTATTCGGTCCGGACCGGGCCGCAGCCGCCCTCGAAGGCAGCAAAACCTTCGCCAAACGCATCATGGATGCCGCGGGCGTGCCCACCGGACGCGCCGAACGCGCCGGGTCGCTCGCCGAAGCCACGTCCGCACTCGACGAGTTCGGGGCGCCCTACGTGGTGAAGGCCGACGGCCTCGCCGCCGGCAAGGGCGTGCTCGTCACCGTGGACCGTACGGCCGCGATCAACCATGCCATCTACTGGCTTCAGCACGGCAGCGTGCTGATCGAAGAATTCCTGGACGGGCAGGAGGTCTCCCTCTTCCTGCTCAGCGACGGCAACAGCGTGCTGCCGCTCTCCCCCGCCCAGGACTACAAACGCCTCGGTGACGGTGACCTCGGCCCGAACACCGGCGGCATGGGCGCCTATTCGCCGCTGCCCTGGCTCGACGCCGAATTCGGCAGTGAACAGGCTTTCGTAGACGAGGTCATCGAAACGATCGCGTTGCCCACGGTGCGCAAGCTCGCCGCCGAGGACACCCCCTTCATCGGTCTGCTCTACTGCGGCCTCATTCTCACGACCGAGGGCATCCGGGTGATCGAATTCAACGCCCGGTTCGGCGACCCGGAGACCCAGGTGGTTCTGCCGCGCCTGGTCACGCCGCTGTCGGGTCTGCTGCTCGCGGCCTCCACCGGCGGCCTCGGCGGCCTGGCCCGCCCGGTATTCTCGGCTGACGCCTGCGTCACGGTCGTGCTCGCGAGCGAGAACTATCCGGATGCGCCGGTCACCGGACGCGCTCTCACCGGCCTGGCCGCGGCATCCGCTGTGCCCGGCGTCAGTATCGCGCATGCGGCGACGGCCGTCGTCGACGACACCCTCGTGTCCACCGGCGGACGCGTGCTCAGCGTCGTCGCGGTCGGCGACGGCCTTACGGATGCCCGCGCCCGCGCCTACGAGGCGCTCACCCTGATCACGCTTGAGGGTTGCCAGTTCCGCACCGACATCGCCGCCCGCGTCGCCCGCTGTGCCCGGTAAACCCGCCGAGCCCGCCGAGCCCGCCGAGCCCGCCGAGCCCGCCGAACCCTCCGAACCCTCGTCTCACTGGCCCGGCTGAGCTGTCGCCGCCCGCCGTTTCCGTGGCCAACTCAGGAGATCCATTCGGCGAGCGCTGAGAACACCCGAGAACACCAGGCCGAATGACACCGGCAGCGCAAATCTCCTGAGTTAGCCCCTCCCCCTGGGATCCTCGGCGCGGAAGCGCGGCACGCCGCGGGCGGCACGAGCCCGGCACGAGCGCGGCAGCCCCCACGCCGGCCCCGCGTTGGCGCGGGCACCGGCCGGTGCGCAAGAATATAGCCGTGACCGCACTAGACCAGCCCGCCGCATCCGCTCTGCCCGACCTGCCGGGATGGCGTCACGCCTACTCGGGCAAGGTGCGCGACCTCTATGTTCCGGATGCCGCGGCCGACCTCGCGACCGCCGCACGCGTGCTCGTGGTCGCCAGCGACCGCGTCAGCGCGTTCGACCACGTTCTCGAGCCCGGCATTCCGGGCAAGGGCGAACTGCTCACCACTCTCAGTCTCTGGTGGTTCGACCAGCTCGTGGGCTTCCCCAACCACCTCGTGCCGGACCACACCGTCAACGGGGCTGTGACCAGCCTGCTCCCGTCCGCCGTTGCCGGGCGCGCCATGCTCTGCAAGACCCTCGACATGTTCCCGATCGAGTGCGTCGTGCGCGGGTACCTGACCGGATCGGGCTGGGAGGAATACCAGTCCACCCAGACGGTGTGCGGCATCCAACTGCCTGCCGGCTTGAAGAACGGCGACCGCCTGCCCGAACCCATCTTCACCCCGGCGTGGAAGGCCCCGCTGGGCGAGCACGATGAGAACATCTCGTTCGAGCGCACGGTGGAGCTGGTCGGGGCATCCGTTGCCGACGAGCTGCGCCGCCTGTCACTGGAGATCTTCGGCCACGCCTCGGCGATCGCCGAGAAAGCCGGGGTCATCCTGGCCGACACGAAATTCGAGTTCGGAGCCGACCGACTCACGGGCGCCATCACGGTCGCCGACGAGGTGCTCACCAGCGACTCGAGCCGCTATTGGGACGCCTCGCTCTGGCAGTCCGGCACGACACCGGAACAACGGATGGCCAGTTTCGACAAGCAGATCGTTCGCGACTGGCTCGCGGCCAACTGGGACCTGACCGGCACACCGCCGGCGCTTCCGGCGGAGATCATCGGGCAGACCGCGGCCCGTTACCTGGAACTGCTGGCGCGGCTGACGCACGCGGCTTCCGCGGCCGGCGCGGCGTAGGCGCGGCCGGCGCGGCGTAGGCGCGGCCGGCGCGGCGTAGGC
>NZ_SOHB01000002.1:0-7766 GCF_004403055.1 Cryobacterium sp. TMT1-19 | reverse complement strand
TGCGGCTGGGCCGGGCTGCGCGCGGCTGGGTGCGGCTGGGTGCGGCTGGGCCGGGCGCCGCGCGGCTGGGCTGGGCTCGGCTCGGGCTCGAAGAGTAGGCTCAGCCGGATGAGCCTCGCCGCCGCCCAATTCGTCTCCAGCACCACCCTCGGAACCCGAATCGTGGTGCGCACCCGCATCGAGGGCGGGGTCACGGATGCCGTGGGTTACTTGCGGTCCGTCTCCGACACAGGGTGCATGGTTGAGACCAAACGCGGTCTGGTCGTCCTCGCACTCGCCGATGTCGTGGCCGCGAAGCCGGTGCCGCCGCCGCCCGTGCCGCGTGCGCCGCGGCATCCGCTCGCCGACTAGCCCCCGGTGCTCGCCGGTGGTCGCCGGACCTGCCCCGACACTCCCGTGGCCAACTCAGGAGATCCTTGGGCGGCCGCAGTCTGCTCCGCACTGGTCTGCGGCCACGGCGGAGCGGTCCGCGCGGATCTCCTGAGTTGGCCCCATGCCAGGCACGGTCGGAGCCTCGCTTCGTGCATAACTCCTGCCAATTCTCGGCGGGGGCTGTTTCAGGGCTCTATTGGCCACATCCGGCAGATTTTTGCGGGAGCTATGCCCGCGGGTCGGTGGCTAACTCAGGAGAACCACGGCCAGTTGCGGTTCCCGCCCCCGGAATCAGGCGGTGGATGTTTGCGTGCGGCTTGGATCTCCTGAGTTAGCCCCATCCGGGCACGGAAGCAGCCCTGCGGGGGCGGAAGATTCGAACCCCCGAGAGTTGATTGTCGAGTTCGTCGAGACTAATGCCCGCCCACGTGCTGCAGCACGATTTGGCGGAGAATGGGGGATTCGAACCCCCGAGGGCTCTCACCCAACACGCTTTCCAAGCGTGCGCCATAGGCCACTAGGCGAATTCTCCTGGCCGAACGTTCCCTCAAGGAACGACCTAGGGAATCTTACCTGTTTTCGGCGGCCTCCGTGCACACTCGCCCCGGCCGCCCGGTACAGACCCGGTACAGACCCGGTACAGACCCGGTACAGACCCGGTACAGACCCGGTACAGACCCGGTACAGACCCGGTACAGACCCGGTGCAGACCCGGTGCAGACCCGGTGCAGACCCGGTGCAGACTCGGAATCGACTCGGAATCGGCCCGTTTTCGGCCTTGCCGGCTTTGCGTCTAAACTAAGGGTCGGCTCCTCGCGTGGCGCCATCTCGGCCAACTCCCCCAGGACGGAAACGTAGCAAGGGTAACCGGGCTCTGGTGGGTGCGCGAGGAGTCTTTTTCATGCCCGCACGCACCGGAAAAACAGCCACAGCCCAGCCACAGCCCAGCCACAGCCCCGCCACAGCCGCAGGCCGTTAGCAATGATAACGATTTCGCCTCATCTCGTAGGATGAGACGGCGCAGATAACGCCCCCGCCCCGATAGTGCCTGGAGGCACCATGGCTGAAATATTCGGTAAACCCTTTCTCTGGCCAGACCGGTCACCGCATCCGCTCAGCGCTGAAGCGCTCGCCAGCGTCGATGCCTGGTGGCGGGCCGCCAACTACCTGTCGGTAGGGCAGATCTACCTGCTCGACAACCCGTTTTTGCGTGAGCCGCTCACGCGGGACCACATTAAGCCGCGTCTGCTCGGCCATTGGGGAACCACCCCGGGGCTCAATTTCCTTTACGCACACCTGAACCGCGCCATCCAGGAACGGTCGATCAGCACCCTCTACGTCACCGGCCCTGGCCACGGTGGCCCCGGGATGGTGGCAAACGCCTACCTCGACGGCACGTACTCCGAGATCTACTCCGGCGTCGACCAGAGCGAGCAGGGCGTCAAGGCCCTGTTCCGCCAGTTCTCGTTCCCCGGCGGCATCCCCAGCCACGCCTCGTCCGAGACGCCCGGCTCGATCCACGAGGGCGGCGAGCTCGGTTACGCGCTCAGCCACGCCTACGGCGCCGCGTTCGACAACCCCGACCTGCTGGTCGCCGCGGTCGTCGGCGACGGCGAGGCCGAGACCGGCCCGCTGGCCACCAGCTGGCACTCGAACAAGTTCATCGATCCGCTTCAGGATGGCGTCGTGCTGCCGATCCTGCACCTCAACGGGTACAAGATCGCCAACCCCACCGTGCTCGCCCGCATCCCGGAAGAGGAACTCCTCGACTTGATGCGCGGCTACGGCCACAAGCCCTACATCGTGGCCGGCGGCTTCGACGGCGAGGATCCCCTCCTCGTGCACCAGCGCATGGCGCTCACCCTCGACGAGGTGCTCAACGAGATCGCCGCGATCAAGGCGCGCGCCCTCGCCGGCGACACCGAGCGTCCGCGCTGGCCGATGATCATCCTGCGCACGCCCAAGGGCTGGACCTGCCCGCCCGTCATCGACGGGGTGCAGGTCGTCGACTCCTGGCGTTCGCACCAGGTGCCGCTGAGCAACGCCCGCGACACCGAGGCGCACACCCGACTGCTCGAAGAGTGGCTGTCCTCCTACCGACCGGGCGAACTCTTCGATGCGAGCGGCGCCCCCGTGGCGGAGGTTTCGTCGCTGGCCCCCGTGGGCGACCTGCGGATGAGCGCGAACCCGGCCTCCAACGGTGGGCTGCTGCGCCGGGCGCTGAAGCTGCCCGACTTCCGGGAGTACGCGGTGGATGTCCCTTCCCCGGGCGCCACCACCGATGAGGCGACCAAGGTTCTCGGCACCTGGCTGGCCGACGTCATCCGTGACAACCCCGACAATTTCCGCATCTTCGGGCCCGACGAGACGGCCTCCAACCGCCTCGCCCCGGCCGTCTACGCGGCCACCGACAAGCAGTGGAACGCGGAATTCCACGAGGGTGACACGAACCTCGCCCGCGCCGGCCGCGTGATGGAGATGCTCAGCGAACACCAGTGCCAGGGCTGGCTGGAGGGCTACCTGCTCACCGGCCGTCACGGCCTGTTCAACTGCTACGAGGCCTTCATTCACATTGTCGACTCGATGTTCAACCAGCACGCGAAGTGGCTCAAGGTCACCCGCGAGATCCCGTGGCGCCGCTCCATCTCGAGCCTGAACTACCTGCTCAGCTCGCACGTCTGGCGCCAGGATCACAACGGGTTCTCGCATCAGGACCCCGGGTTCATCGACCACGTCGTCAACAAGAGTGCGGATGTCGTGCGCGTCTACCTGCCGTTCGACGCGAACACGCTGCTCGCCACCTACAGCCACTGCCTGCGCAGCGTGGACTACGTCAACGTGGTCGTCGCCGGCAAGCAGCCCGCGCCGAACTGGCTCACCATGGACCAGGCCGTCGCGCACTGCAAGCGGGGTCTGGGCATCTTCGACTGGGCCGGAACCGAGACGTTCGGCACCTCACCCGACGTCGTGCTGGCCGCCGCCGGCGAGGTGCCCACCCTCGAGGTGCTGGCCGCGGCCGCCATCCTGCGGGAATGGCTGCCCGACCTGTCGGTGCGCGTCGTGAACGTCGTTGACCTGATGCGCCTGCAGTCCGAGGCGGACCACCCGCACGGCCTCAGCGACAACGAGTTCGACGCCATCTTCACGGCCGACAAGCCGATCGTGTTCGCCTACCACGGGTATCCGTGGCTGATCCATCGCCTGACCTACAAGCGCACCGGGCACGGCAACCTGCACGCCCGCGGCTACAAGGAGAACGGCACCACCACCACGCCGTTCGACATGGTCATGCTCAACGACCTCGACCGGTACCACCTTGTGATGGACGTCATCGACCGGGTTCCCGGACTCGGCGCCCGCGCCGCCCTGCTTCGCCAGGAGATGCAGGATGCCCGCCTCCGGGCCCGCAATTACACCCGCGACCTCGGGGAAGACATCCCCGCCGTCACCGAATGGGTCTGGGACGCCGATGGCGTCGGCGTGACCCCCGACAATGCCGGTGTCTCCACCGGCGGAGATAACGTATAAACCGTGGCTGACAGTATCTACATCACCTCTGCCGAGGGAAATACCGGCAAATCCACCATCGCCCTTGGCGTGCTCGACACCCTGCTCCGTTCGGTGCAGCGCGTCGGTGTGTTCCGGCCCGTGGCCCGCTCGGCGCACCACCCCGACTACGTGCTCGAGCTGCTGCTCTCGCACCTGTCGAGTGCGTCTGCGCTCACCGTGCAGCCCCCGCTGACCTACGACGACTGCGTCGGCGTCACTTACGACGAGGTGCACCTCGACCCCGACGCGGCCCTCGGCCGCATCGTGCAGCGCTTCAAGGCCGTCGAGGCCCAGTGTGACGCGGTGGTCGTGATCGGCTCCGATTACACGGATGTCGGCAGTCCCACCGAGCTCGCCTTCAACCTGCGCATCGCCGCCAACCTGGGGGTGCCGGTGCTGCTGGTGCTCGGCGGGCGGGTCGGTCCCGGCCAGCGCGACACGCTCAGCCAGGGTGACCGGCAGCTCGGGCAGAGCGACCCGCGCACGGCCGAGGACATCCGCCAGTTGACCGACGTGACCCTGGCGGAACTGCGCGACGAGCACGTTTCACTGCTTGGCGTGATCGTCAACCGCGCCGATCCGACTCGGCTCGATGAGCTCATCGACGCCGTGCGGAGCGTCGTCGACGCCGACATGAAGCCCGGCAGCGGACGCAACGCGGTGCCGGTCTGGGCGCTGCCCGAAGACTCGTTCCTCGTGGCCCCGAGCATGAAGAGCATCCTCACGGCCACCGACGGCACGCTCGTCAAGGGTGACCCCGCGCTGCTGTCCCGGGAGGCGCTCGGCGTGGTCGTGGCGGCCATGTCGATGGTCAACGTGCTGCCGCGCCTGTTCGAGGGCGCCGTGGTTGTGGTTCCCAGCGACCGCCCGCAGGTGCTGCTGGCCGTTCTGATGGCGAACTCGTCCGCGACGTTCCCGTCGATCGCCGGCATCGTGCTGGTCGGCGGCTTCGCCCTGCCCGAGGAGATCGGGCGGCTCGTCGAAGGGCTCGACGCCTCGGTGCCGATCATCAGCACCGAGCTGAACTCCTATGACGCCGCGCTGCGCATCACACACACGCCCGGACGGATGGCCGCCGACTCGCAACGCAAGCGCGACACGGCGCTGGCGCTCTTCGAAGGCCACGTGGAGGCATCCGTGCTGCTCGACCGGCTCAAGGTGAGCCGCGCCGACGTGGTGACGCCGCTGATGTTCGAGTACATGCTGCTCGAACGCGCACGCACCAACCAAAAGCGCATCGTGCTGCCCGAAGGGGACGACGACCGCGTGCTGCGCGCCGCCGCGACCCTGCTGGCCCGCGATGTGGCCGACATCACGATTCTCGGTGAGGAGTTCGAGGTGCGCTCGCGTGCCATCGGCCTCGGCCTGGACATCGCCAAGGCGCAGGTTCTGAGCCCCTTCGACGACGTGCTGCGGCGCAAGTTCGCGGAGGCGTACGCGAAGCTGCGCGCCCACAAGGGCGTCACGGTCGAGCAGGCCATGGAACTCGTCACCGACGTGTCCTACTTCGGCACCATGATGGTGCAGCTCGGGCTGGCGGACGGCATGGTCTCCGGGGCGACGCACACCACGGCGCACACCATTCGGCCGAGCCTGCAGATCATCAAGACGCGTCCGGGAGTCTCGGTCGTGTCCAGCGTGTTCCTGATGGCGCTGGCCGACAAGGTGCTCGTCTACGGCGACTGCGCGGTGAACCCTGACCCCACCGCGGAGCAGCTCGCCGACATCGCCATCTCGGCGTCGGAGACGGCCGTCGAGTTCGGTATCGAGCCGCGCATCGCCATGCTGAGCTACTCGACCGGCGAGTCCGGGCAGGGTGCCGACGTGGACAAGGTGCGGGCCGCCACCGCCCTCGTGCGGGAGCGTCGCCCCGACCTTCTGATCGAGGGTCCCATCCAGTACGACGCGGCAGCGGATGCCGCCGTCGCCGCCACGAAGATGCCCGGTTCGGCCGTCGCCGGCCGCGCCACCGTCTTCATCTTCCCCGACCTGAATACGGGCAACAACACGTACAAGGCCGTGCAGCGGAGCGCCGGAGCAGTGGCCATCGGCCCCGTCCTCCAGGGCCTGCGCAAACCCATCAATGACCTTTCCCGAGGAGCACTAGTGCAGGACATCGTCAACACCGTAGCCATCACCGCGATCCAGGCCGTGACGCTCGCAGCGTCCGAGTCCGGCGCCCCGGCAGCTTCGGCTTCTGGTGCGGCATCTTCCGCTTCGGCCGCAGCGGCGGTGTCCGCATGACCGCCATCCTGGTCGTCAACTCCGGATCGTCGTCGTTCAAGTACCAGCTCATCGACATGGACACCGAAACCGAGCTCGCCAGCGGCCTGGTCGAGCGCATCGGCGAGCCGATCGGGCACTCACGGCACACCGCGGGCACGTCGAAGGACGGCCGCACCGAGCGCGACCTGCCGATCATGGACCACACCGCCGGCTTCGCCGTGATGATCGAGGCCTTCGCCGAGCACGGCCCGAAGCTGTCCGAGACGAACCTGATCGCCGTCGGCCACCGCGTGGTGCAGGGCGGCAACCGGTTCTTCGAGCCGACCGAGATCACCCACCTGGTCGAGCTGAACATCGAGGACCTCTCCGAGATCGCTCCGCTGCACAACCCGGCCAACGTGCAGGGCATCCGTGCCGCCCGCGCCAGCTTCCCGAACGTGCCTCACGTCGCCGTGTTCGACACCGCGTTCCACCAGACGCTGCCGCCGGCCGCGTACACCTACGCGATCGACAAGGACGTCGCGACGCGGTACCGCGTGCGGAAGTACGGCTTCCACGGCACCTCGCACAAGTTCGTCTCGGAGGCCGTGGCGGCCTACCTCGACCGGCCCCTGGCCGAGCTCAAGACGATCGTGCTGCACCTGGGAAACGGGGCATCCGTGTGTGCCGTCGACGGCGGCGAATCGATCGACACCTCCATGGGCATGACCCCGCTGCAGGGGCTCGCGATGGGCACCCGCTCGGGCGACATCGACCCGGCCGTGATCTTCCACCTGCGCCGCCGGGCCGGGATGACCACCGCCGAGCTCGACGACCTGCTCAACCGCCGCGGCGGCATGCTGGCCCTGGCCGGCAACGGCGATATGCGCGACGTGGAGGATGCCGCGGTCGCGGGCGACCCGGTCGCCCAGGCTGCCCTCGACGTGTACTTCCACCGCGTCAAAGGCTATGTCGGCAACTACTATGCGCAGCTCGGAACCGTGGACGTCATCGTCTTCACCGCGGGCGTCGGCGAGAACTCGCCGATCGTGCGCGCGGGCGCCCTGGCCGGACTCGAGGGCATGGGGATCGAAATCGACCCCGTGCGCAACGAAGCCAAGTCCCGCACGACGCGCGTGATCTCCACGGACAACTCCCGGGTAACCGTGCTCGTCATCCCGACGAACGAGGAGCTGGAGATCGCCCGGCAGACGCTGGGGACGGTCAAGCGCACGCATCCGTCGGTGTATGGGGTTCGTTGGTAGGGGTTTCGGCTCCTGTGTCTCGTTGATGCTTTTGTTGATCGGCCGTTCCCGGGTTCCGGGGGCGGCCGATTGGCGTGTGGGGGTTCGGTGCGCTCGGGATGCGGGGGTTCGGGGTGCGGGGTGACGTAACTTCGGAGTTTTTGGCGACACGCGTCACCCCAGGCGTGTGGGGTGACCCGGTGTTTCCGGACAGTCCTCCTGAATTCAGGATTGGATAGACAAATGGAACACGAGAAACACAAACACTTCAGCCCGGAGTTTCGGGCTGCCGCGGTCGCCCGCGTCGCGGAGGGCGACAAATCGATCGTGAAAGTCGCCGCAGCGCTCGGGATCAACCACCGGACTCTGTGGACTTGGGTCAACTCCGCGAGGCTG
>NZ_SOHB01000065.1:0-6126 GCF_004403055.1 Cryobacterium sp. TMT1-19 | reverse complement strand
CCTCGGCCGCGGCCCGCGCCGCGCCCACCGCCGCCCCGACTCCACCTTCACTGGCCGCAACGCCGGCCCACCTGTCCGCCGCGCCCGCGTCCGCGTCCGCCGCCCCCGCGTCCGCCGTCACTGCTTCCCCCGAACCTGCACCAGCCGGGGCTGGGGCCGGTACCCACGCCGGTGCGAGTGCTGCTGCTGACACCACTCCGCGGCCCGCGTCGGGCACGACCAGTATGTTCGGTGCGGTATCCCCGCGCCCCGCGTCGGGTCCAAACTCCTCGTCGGGCGTGGACACTCCGGTCGCAGCGAACGGCCGGCGTTCCGCAGTGGACGCGGCGCCGTCCGGTGCCGATGCCGCGCGGCCGGCCTCGGCCGGTCGCCCGCCCGGAGGCAGCCGCCCCGGCAGGCCCCGGCTTCTGATCTGGAGCGTCGGCGGCCTGGTGGTCGTGCTCGCGCTGGCGGCACTGTTCTTCCTCGGGCAGAGCCTGGTCGGCGGCGACGCTGCCCCCGTTGCGGTGGCCACGTCCAGCGCTACACCTGCCCCGAGCGCCACCCCGAGTGTGGCGCCGTCGGCGCCGCCCGAGGCCACCGGCCCCCAGCCGGTCGGCGTGCACCAGTGGGACACCCTGTTCGGCGGCGAATGCCTGCAGCCGTACGTGACACCCTGGGAAGAGGAGTTCACGGTCGCCGACTGTGCCACCCCGCATGCGGCTCAGCTCGTGTACCGCGGAGTGTTCGCCGGGGATGCCGCCACAGCCTTCCCTGGCGAGGCCGAGCTGGCCGGGCAGATCAACCTGCTCTGCAGCGCGACCGGCGTCATCGACCTGGCCGCGGCCTCGGCCTACGGCGACGTGCAGGTGCAGGGTAGTTACCCGATCACCGAGGAACAGTGGTCCGATGGCGGCCGCTCCTACTACTGCTTCGTGAGCCGGGCCTCCGGCGAGCCGATGAACGCGAGCATCGCGGGCCCCGGACCGGTACCCGCCGCATAAGCGTTCCGGAGCATCCGTCATCGACGTCTGCCCCCTGGCTGTCCGGCTGCCTTGCCGCCTGGCTGTCTGGCTGTCTTGTAGCGCAGCGGAACCCCAGCCGTGCAACCGGGATCCGCCGTCGCCCCCCATGCCCGATGTTCGAACGAATTCGACGGAGATTTTGCCGAAAATGGTCAGTTCTGGGTCGGAAACGGGGTTGTGGCGCAAAATCTCCGTCGAATTCGTCAGGGCCTGGCGGGAGGGGGAGCGGGAGCGGGAGCAGGGAGCGGGAGCGGGAGGGGGAGCAGGGGGAGCGGCGGGAGCGGGAGCAGGGGGAGCGGCGGAAGGGGGGAGGAGTGGGAGCAGGAGCGGCGGGCGCGGCTGTAGGGGTGCTGGAGCGACGGATGCGGCAGAGCGCGGCTGCGACGGGAGCGGCGGAACCTAGATCGCGTCGGACTCCACGGGCTCCTTGGAGACCAGCTCGTGCACGCCGGAGAGGATCTCGTCCGGGCGGAACGGGTAGCGGTGCACCTCAGCGTCGTCACTGATGCCGGTCATCACGAGAATGGTGTGCAGCCCGGCCTCGATCCCGGCGATGATGTCGGTGTCCATCCGATCACCGATCATGGCCGTGTTCTCCGAGTGCGCGCCGATCTTGTTCATCGCCGAGCGGAACATCATCGGGTTCGGCTTGCCCACCACATAGGGCTCCATGCCGGTGGCCTTGGTGATCAGGGCCGAGATCGCACCCGTGGCGGGCAGGGGGCCGTCCGCACTGGGGCCGGTCGCATCCGGGTTCGTCGAAATGAAGCGGGCACCGTTCAAGAGCAGACGGATGGCCTTGGTGATGGCCTCGAACGAGTAGTTGCGGGTTTCGCCGACCACCACGTAGTCCGGGTTCGTCTCGGTCATGATGAAACCCGCCTCGTGCAGGGCGGTCGTGAGCCCGACCTCGCCGATCACGAAGGCGGTGCCGCCGGGCGCCTGGGATCGGAGGAAGTCGGCCGTCGCCAGCGCGGAGGTCCAGATGCGGTCTTCGGGCACGTTCAGGCCCGAGGCGCGCAGGCGGGCACTGAGGTCCCGGGGGGTGAAGATCGAGTTGTTCGTGAGCACCAGGAACGGCGTGCCGGCGTCGCTCCACTGCTGCAGCAGCTGCGCCGCGCCCGGCAACGGGCTGTTTTCATGCACGAGCACGCCGTCCATGTCGGTGAGCCAGCATTCGATGTCTTCGCGGCGTGTCATTGGGTGCTCCCTTGGTTCGGGAATAAGCCTAGCGGCGCGAGGTTTCCGGACGGTTACGAGGTGAGCCAGATCGATCGGGCCGCCGCAGACGACAGCCGACGGATGCCGCCGCCCGGCAGCCGCACCACGCCGGGTTCGAGAACGGTGAGCCGGGTTCCCGGGCCGACCCGGTGCACGGCAAGGTCGCGCAGGATGTCCGGGTCGCGGTCGCTGATGCGCACGACCTCCCCGACGTGGCCGGGTGCGGCCTCAGCCAGCAGGATGGCGTCCGGCCGGGTCAGGCTGCCGTCTTCGGCCGGGATCGGGTCCCCGTGCGGATCGGCCGACGGATGCCCGAGCCGATCGTCGATCGCCGCCAGCAGCCGGTCCGAGATCGAGTGCTCGAGCACCTCCGCCTCGTCGTGCACCTCGTGCCAGTCGTAGCCCATCTCCCGCACGAGCCAGGTCTCGATCAACCGGTGCCGGCGCACCACCGCGGTCGCCCGCAGGAAACCGGTCCGGCTCAGGGTGATCGGCCCGTAGGGGACGTGCTCGATCAGGCCGCCGACGGCGAGCTTCTTCACCATCTCGGTGACCGACGACGGCGCCACCCCCAGCCGCGCGGCCAGCACCGAAGGCGTGATCGGGTTCGGCTGCCATTCGGTGTGCGCGTAGATGGTCTTGAGGTAGTCCTCGGCCGCGGGTGTGGGGTGTTTCATCACGCCCCTGTGAACACGAGCACGAGCAGCACCACGTTCAGGGCCACCAGGAGCAGGGCGCAGACGGCGCCGGCGACCGTCGTGTACCAGCGGTTAACATGCTCGCCGAGCACCCCGCGCTGCATGGTGAGCCAGACCAGGGGGATCAGCGCGAACGGGATGCCGAACGACAGGACGACCTGGCTGAGCACCAGGGCCTCGGTCGGGTCGAAACCCACGCTTAGGATCAGCAGCGCGGGAATGAGGGTGACCACGCGACGCGCCAGCAGCGGCACGCGCACGTGCAACAGGCCGTGCATGATCTCCGCTCCGGCGTATGCTCCGACCGAGGTGGACGCCAGCCCGGAGGCGAGCAGCCCGACCGCGAACACCGTCGCGATCACGGGCCCGAGGGTTGCCTCGAGGGCGGCGTGGGCGCCCTCGAGCGTGTCGGTCCCGGCGACGCCCTGCAGAGCGGATGCCGCGAGCAGCAGGATCGACAGGTTCACCGTGCCGGCGATGGCCATCGCGATGGTGACGTCCCATTTGGTGGCCCAGAGCAGGCGTCGCGTTGCTGCGCCGTCCGCCACGACGGGGAATCGGTCCCGGGTGAGCGCGGAGTGGGCGTAGATGGCGTGCGGCATGATCGTCGCGCCGAGGATGGACGCGGCGAGGAGCACCGAATTCGCGCCCTCGAACCGCGGCACGAGGCCGGCGACGACGCTGCCGGCATCCGGCGGAGCGAAGAACACCCCGGCCGCGAAGCCCACGGTGATGATGAGCAGCAGCGCCACGATGACGCGTTCGAAGGTGCGCGGGCCGCGCCGGGTCTGCACCGTGAGCACGATCATCGAGATGACCCCGGTGATCACGCCGCCGGCGAGCAGGGGGAGGCCGAAGAGCAGGTTCAGGGCGACCGCGCCGCCGATGATCTCGGCCAGGTCGGTGGCCATGGCCACCAGTTCCGCCTGCACCCAGTAGAGGCGGCGGGTGAGCGGGCGCCGAATACGTACCCCGAGAATTTCCGGCAGGCTCGTGCCGGTTACGATGCCGAGCTTGGCCGAGAGGTACTGGATCAGCCAGGCCATCACGTTGCCGGCCACGACCACCCAGACCAGCAGGTAGCCGTAGCGAGCACCGGCCGTCATATTGCTGGCGACGTTGCCGGGGTCGAGGTAGGCAACACCCGCGACGAGGGCAGGGCCGAGCAACCAGAGCAGGTGAGAGGATGCCACGGTGGCGATCTCAGGGACCGGTCCCCTCGCATCCGTGCTCATGTTGTTTTTAGGCACACCGATAGGATAGGGCAGATTTAGGCACGCCGAAAGATCAGTGCCTGTGTGGGCGGCCCGGCACACCAACGTTTCGGCGCGGTCGTACGTTTTAGTAGCTAAGCAGAGGGAGGAAACGGGTTCACGGTCGGTGGGGCCGAGGCCTACGTGCGGCGGGCCATCTTCAGCGGCTACCTCGACGAGGGCCGGAAACGCACCCCTGTGGAGCCGGATCGCCCACCGGGCCGCGCTGTCCGCAGCGCTCCCGCCGGGGGAGTACCAGATTTCGGCGGCGATCGACCTGTTCACGGATGCCGGCGCCAGCCTGGTCACCGGCCCGCCGGCCGGTCTGACGCTGCGCTGACCCTGTGCCGAGACGCGGCCGCCTCTGAACCGGGCGGTTACTCCTCGCGCAGGTCCTCGGGAATCGTGGCGACGGGGACCGGGGCCTTGCCGCGGGTGCGCTTCTTCTCGCGGCCGGCCTTGTAGAGCTCGGACAGGATCGGCACGCCCGAGAGCAGCACGATGCCGATGATGAAGAATTCGGAGTACGTCGCCACGAACTCGATCTGGCCGAGCAGGTAGCCCATCAGGGTGCTTCCGACACCCCAGGCGAAGGCGCCGATCAGGTTGAAGAACACGAAGGTGCGGTAGTGCATCCGTCCCACACCGGCGGCGAGAGGAACGAAGGCGCGGAACACGGGCAAGAAGCGGGCGATGATGATGGCCTTGCCGCCGTGCTTGGCGAAGAACGCGTTGGTGCGTTCCACGTTCTTCGGGTTGAACAGGCGGTTCTGCTCGCGGGTGAAGACGGCGGGGCCGGACTTGCGGCCGATTAAATAGGCGACCTGGTCACCGGCGAACGCGGCGATGAAGATGACGAGGCAGGTCACCCAGATCGGGAAGGGCACATCCCCGGTGGCGGTGAGCAGGCCCACGGTGAAGAGCAGCGAGTCGCCGGGCAGGAACGACAAGACGATGAAAGCCGTCTCGACGAACACGATGGTGGCCACGCCGAGGAGCACGAACGAACCGAACCAGCCGATCAGCCACTCCGAGTCGAGAAAGTCGATACCGAAGAGCGTGGGATGCATGGTGATGGTTCCTTCCGGGCGGGGTGCGAGCCGGCGAAACGCGAACCCTGCACGCCAGAATACCCGACGGCATGTCCGGCACGCCCGGCGGTGCCCGGCGGGATACGGTGGATCGGTGCAAGAACCGCAGAACCCCACGCCCGAACTGTCCACCCACGGCGTCGGACCCTGGGCCGGAGAGTGGCCCGAGGAGTCGTTCTACGACCGCGAGCTGCTCGAGCGCGGCGACACGCGCAACGTGATCGACCGCTACCGCTACTGGAGTATGGCGGCGATCGTCGCCGACCTCGACGAGAAGCGGCATCCGTTTCATGTCGCCATCGAGAACTGGCAGCACGACATGAACATCGGCTCGATCGTGCGCAGCGCCAACGCGTTCGCCGCCGACACGGTGCACATCATCGGGCGCAAGCGGTGGAACAAGCGCGGGGCAATGGTCACCGACCGGTACCAGCACGTGCTGCACCACCCGGATGTCGCGTCCTTCGTCGAGTGGGCCGCCGCCGAGACCTTGCCGATCATCGCCATCGACAACGTGCCCGGCAGCGTGATCATCGAAACCTTCCGCTTCCCCGAGCGCTGCGTGCTCCTGTTCGGGCAGGAGGGTCCCGGCCTCTCTCCCGAAGCGATCGAGGCAGCGGATGCCGTCGTCGAGATCAGCCAGTTCGGCTCCACCCGCTCGCTCAACGCGTCGGCCGCCGCGGCTGTCACCATGCACAACTGGGTGTTGCAGCACCGGTTCTGAGCGGGCGTTTCACCACCCCCGATCCCTCCACAATCAGGGTGTGATCGGGTTATCCACAGGGTGCGTGTAGGTGGGCGGATGCCGCGGGCAATGTCGGTGGGTGCCCGTAGCGTGTGTGTCATGAAGCCCTCATTT
>NZ_SOHB01000037.1:0-4231 GCF_004403055.1 Cryobacterium sp. TMT1-19 | reverse complement strand
CGCCGTGCGCCTGGTCGGCGGCTACGCGCTCTAGCAGGCCGCCCGCCGGGCCGCCCGCCGGGCGCCCCGCCGGGCGGCCCGTGCGCGTAAATGGCCGCCATCGGTGAAACGATGGCGGCCATTTGCGCGCACCCGCTGAGGCACAGGGCCGCGGGGGAGCAAAGCTAGCCGAGATGAGCCGAGCCGAGCCGAGCGTCAGGCGCGCTTCTGCTCGTCTTCGGTGGCGTAGTGGTCGACGTATTGGTCGTCGGCGTCGGCGTCGTCGGTGTCTGCGTCTTTGCCGGCCTCGTACTCCGGCCACTTCGCGAGGTCCTCATCGAGGCGCGGATCGTTGGCCGGATGCCCGGTGAGCTCGCGCTCAAGCGCGTTGTAGTTGGTGTCCGGGCTGAAGTACTTCAGCTCGCGGGCAACCTTGGTGTGCTTTGCTTTTTGACGGCCGCGCCCCATGCGAGACCCCCTAACGATGCCAGGCCGGGTGAGAGAAGCGTCTCCCGGGAGTTGCCGAATATGGTGAAAACTAGCCGTCAGTTTAGCATGGCGGGCCGAACGGGCCGCGGATGCAAATCCTGAGCAGCGGTTCGCCGAACACGTTCACAATCAGCGTTCCTTCACTGTACCTCAGCGGGAGAGGAGGTAGCCCGCACCACAGACCAGGAACCCGAGCAGGAGAGTGCCGATCAGGTTGACAATGCCCGCTCGCCGACGCCCGGTGAGCGTCAGTTCGACGGTCTCGACGCTCCAGGTGCTGAACGTGGTCAGGCCGCCGCAGACCCCGGTCAACAGGATCAGTTGCACGTCGGCGGACACCGCGGCACGCTCGGAGAGACCGAGCACCACGCCGCCGATCAACGATCCGGCCACGTTCACGATCAACACGCCGAGCGGCAGCCGCCCGGGGCCGACGGGGAGGGCGCGCGAGACGAAGTAACGGATGACCGCCGCCGCGCCACCGGTGACGAGTACGCCGAGGCCCAACCAGGTGCTCACAGAGTGCTCCCGGAATCCGGAATGTCCGGCAACACGCGGTGCCGAAGCTGCGCCCCCAGCTGCAGGCCGAGGGCCGCGGCCCCGAACCCCAGCAGCAGAGTGGCCGCGAGGTAGATCCAGCCGAGAGTCGGGAATCCGGCCGCGCCGAGCGCGACCAGGGACACCATGACGGCGGAGTAGGTCGTGAACGACCCGAGCACCCCCGTGCCGAGGGCGGCCTTGACCCAGGCCGGCAGGCCCGGGCGGGTCCACAGGCCGGCCACCAGCCAGCCGAGGATGAACGCGCCGATCGTGTTGACGATCAGCGTGCTCGCCGGGAAGTCGGTGTCGGTGTGCGGGAGAGCCTGGTCGATGCCGAGTCGGAGGCCCGTGCCGACCATGCCGCCGAGAAAGACGGCGGGAGCAAGGCGCATCCGTTATTTCCTCTTGCGGCGCCGCGCGGAGGACGGCCGGGAATTCGGCGGAACCGTGCCGACGACCGGCGTGGGTCGGATCGGGATGTCCTTGGTCGGCGGAGCGAGCGGGCGGCGCGGGATCGGGCGGGGGCGCACGGGCTCGCCGCGGCGGTCCTGGCCGGGCACGGGCCGGGAGCGCCGGCCGTAGATGAGCTCGGAGGAGTCGAGCAGCCACGGCACCAGGGCAATGGTGACGCCGTGCACGAGCATGAGCTTCTGGCGCAGCCGCCGGGCCTTGTGGTTGTGCAGCAGACCCTCCCACCAGTGGCCCACGATGTAGATCGGGGTGTACACGGTGACGACCTCGGAGCCGTGGTCCTCGCGCCGGTCCTTGATGTAGCTGATCAGAGGCCAGCTGATATCCCGGTAGGGCGACTGTACGATGCGTAACGGCACCTGGATGTTCTGCTGCACCCAGGCGCGCTTGAGCGCCTTGGTCTCGTCGACGTCGACGGAGATGTGTACGGCCTCGATGCTCTCGTGGCGGGCCGCGATCGCGTAGTCCAACGCCTTGAGCACGGGCTTCTGCATCTTGCCGACCAGCACGATCGCGTGGTCGCCCGACGAGCCGAAGGTGGTGTCGGCATCCACTTCGATTTCCTTGGCGACGTCGCGGTAGTACCGGTTGACGCCGAGCATGAGGGTGAACAGCACAGGCATCAAAACGAAGACGAGCCAGGCGCCGTGGGTGAACTTGGTGATGGTGACCACTATCAGCACCACGCCGGTGAGCAGCGCGCCGAAGCCGTTGATCGAGAGGCTGGCGATGATGGATGCCCGGTTCGGCGGGTTCGTCTTCAGCAGGGTCAGCCAGTGCCGCACCATGCCCGTCTGCCCGAGTGTGAAGGAGACGAAGACGCCGATGATGTAGAGCTGGATCAGCACGGTCAGGTTGGCCTGGTAGATGACCAGGATGATGCAGGCGAAGAGGGCCAGCAGCAGCACACCGTTGGAGTAGATCAGGCGGTCGCCGCGGGTGCTGAGCGATTTCGGGGCGTAGGAGTCTTTGGCGAGTACCGAGCCGAGGAGCGGGAAGCCGTTGAACGCCGTGTTGGCGGCCAGCAGCAGCACCGCCGCGGTCGCGGCCTGCAGTACGAAGAACATGATCGAGTTGTTGCCGAAGGTGGCCGCCGCGATCTGGGCGATCAGGCTGCGCTGCGGGGAAGTCGCACACTCCTCCCAGCCGATCAGGTCGCAGGGATTCTCCGCGTAGTGCACCTTCGAGAACAGGGCGAGCGCGGTCAGGCCGATGAAGAGCGTGATGGCGATGCCGCCCATGAGCACCAGCGTGCGCTGGGCGTTCTTGACCTTCGGATGCTTGAATGCGGGCACCCCGTTGGCGATCGCCTCGACGCCGGTGAGCGCGCTGCACCCACTCGCGAAGGAGCGCAGCAGCAGCAGGATGAACGCCGACTGGGCCAGGCTCTGGGCCTCTACGTCGTAGTTCGCCGACTCGGCCATCGGGGTATCGCCGAGGGCGACCCGGGCGAGGCCCACGACGACCATCAGCAGCACGCTGGCGATGAACAGGTAGGTGGGGATGGCGAAAGCCTTGCTCGACTCGTGCACGCCGCGCAGGTTGACCGCCGCGAGCAGGATCACGAAGAAGACCGCGAACTCCACCCGGAACGGCGCCAGGCCCGGCAGTGCGGAGATGATGTTGTCCACGCCGCTGGCCACCGACACGACCACGGTCATCACGTAGTCGACGAGCAGGGCGGACGCGACGACGAGGCCGGCCTTCTCTCCGAGGTTCTTGTGCGCGACCTCGTAGTCGCCGCCGCCGGACGGGTAGGCCTTGATCAGCTGGCGGTACGACGCGACGACCACGACGAGCAGTAGCACGACGCACGCCGCGACCCAGGGCGCGAAGCTGAGAAAAGCCAGCCCACCGAGCGTCAGGATCATCAGGAGCTCTTGCGGCGCATACGCGACGCTCGACAGCGGGTCGCTCGCGAAGATGGGGAGGGCGAGGTGCTTGGGCAGCAACTGGCCGTCGAGCTTTTCGGTCGAGAGCGGGTCGCCGATGATCCACCTTTTCGGTGAACGTGTTTCTGGTGCCTGGGGGGTTCCCTCTGGTGTCACGAGGGACGACACTACTCCCTTGGATTCCTCTGTCAAATCCAGGGGAGTCGGCCGCGGTGCGGGCGTGTCGGGCGCGCCCGGTCTGCCTGATCTGCGGCGCCCTGATGTCCCTGCTCGCGATCGACCGTTCGGGGGGATGCACCGACCGCGCCACCCCACCGCCGAGGAGACCGCGGCCTGTACCGTCTGACCCGGTTGCGACGGTGACACACAGAACACCCGCGCAGCTGGCGAGGGTGTTCTGTGTGGGGGGGTGCTGTTGCACCGCTCCGGGCTAGTGGCCGCGCTGCCGGTGCAGGGCGGCGAGGATGTCCGCGCGCACCTCGACCAGGCGAGCCCGAAGTTCCGGCACGAGCGTGGTCGGCACGCCGGACCGTGTGGCAGCCTGGCGCAGGTCCGCGCGCAGCTGCTGACGGAACTCGTTCAGCACCAGGTCGGCCTCATGCAGCGCCCGGTTGGACTCGAGACGCGGGTCGGGCGTCGAGGCGGCGGTGGATCCCGAATCGCCTTCGACGGTTCCGGCGCGGGCACCTGTTCCGTCGAATGTGGTTCCCGATGTGCTGCCGCTCGCTGCCGATTCCGCTGCGCCGGTCTGCCATCCCGCTCCGGCCGAGGCTGAAGCTGCGGCTGATGCGGCTGCCGCGCCGGCGGCGGCCGCGGCCGCGGTGCGCGCGGCATTGCCGGCGGCGGTGCCCGCGGTGGTG
>NZ_SOHB01000006.1:0-3927 GCF_004403055.1 Cryobacterium sp. TMT1-19 | reverse complement strand
CCCGCCGCGCACGCGACCGGCGCGACCGGCGCGACCAGCGCGGCGGGCGCGGCGGGCGCAGCGGCGCTAGCCGAACTGGACGACCTGCTCACCACCCTCCCGCCGAGCCGGCGCGGGCTTCCGCTCGCCGTCACCGTCGGACGCCTGCACCGCGTCAAGGGCATGGCTGCCCTGGTTCAGGCGTGGGCTGCGGATGCCGACCTGCGCGCCCGCTGCAACCTGCTCATCCTCGGCGGGGACCTGAATTCTCCCTCCCTCGACGAGAAAAGCCAGCTGGACCAGATGGCCGCGGTCGTCGACCTCGCCGATGCGGCCGGCCAGGGCCTGCTGCTCGCCGGGCACCGCACCAACGACACCGTGGCGCACTGGCTGGCCGCGGCCCGGTACGGCCGGCCCGGACTGGCGGCCCCCAATGGGGCGTATGTCTGCGCGAGCATGAAGGAAGAATTCGGCATCGCCCTGCTTGAGGCCATGGCGACCGGGCTCACCGTCGTCGCCCCGAATTCCGGCGGCCCGGCCACCTATGTGGAGCACGCAGTGACGGGTTTCCTCGTCGACACCGGCAACCGGACGGCCCTGGCGGGCGGGATCAGCGCTGCACTCGAGTTGGCTGCCGGCCCCCTCGGACCGGAGTACGCGGACCGGGCCGGGGAAATGGTGTCGCGTTCCTTCACGATCCAGGCCATGGCTGAGACGCTGACCCGGGTCTACCGCGACGTGGTCGACACGAACGAGTCGGGCGCGTACCTGGTGAGCGTTTCATGACGCTGCTGATCATCAGCCCGGACTACGCCTCCCACCTGTTCCCGCTGGCCACTCTGGGCACCGCGTGGCTGGAGGCCGGCGAACGCGTCGTGGTGGCCAGCGGTCCGGCCACCGCCGACATCGTGGCCGCGTTCGGATTCGAGCGCGTGCACCTGCAACTGGGCCGCGGCTCGAACCCCGGCACGATCCGCGCCGAGGAACAGCCGACGGGCGAGGACGACGCGCTCCGCGGGTTCTTCGACGCCACCCGGCTCGGAATGGTGGAAACGCTCTGTTTCCAGGCCGAGGCACGCAGCAGCGACCTGCTCTGGAACCCGGTGGAGGTGGCCCGCGCGGTACAGCTCATCGTGGCCGAGGTGCAACCCGACCACGTGATCGTCGATCACCTGGCGTTCAGTGCGCGCCTCGCTTTGGTGAGTGCGGGCATCCGTCACGCCGATGTGGTGCTCGGTCACCCGTCGGCGCTGCCCGTGGGCGCGGAGGTCTACGGTTTCCCGCCGGAGTGGCCGCTCGCCTTCGCGCCCGACAGCGACGACCTCGGCGCACTCCTGGCGATCTGCGAGAGCGTGCGGGATGCGTTCACCACCCAGTGGAACGACGCCCTGCGGGTTCTCGACCCGGCCGCGCTGCCGAGCCCGGATGCGTTCACGGAGTCCGGAGACATCCTGCTGCTCAATTATCCGGCCGAGCTGCACGACGCCGCACGTGGCGAGTTGCTGCCGGCGCACGCGTTCCTCGGCTCCGCCGTGCGCAACGAGGCCGCCGACGACGAGGTGAACGCCTGGCTCGCCGCCGACAGTGACCGGCCCATCGTCTATGTCAGTTTCGGCAGCTTCCTGTCGGTGCGCGGGGATGTTCTCGCCCGGGTGGCCGAGGCGCTTGCCGCACTCGACGTGCGGGTGGCCGTCGCCACCGGTGCCACCGACCCCGCGGAACTCGGGCCGATCCCCGACTCCTGGCTCGTGCGCGCGTTCCTGCCGCAGGTCACCGTGCTGGCGCGCTCGGCGCTGGCGGTGTCGCACGGCGGCAACAACAGCGTCACCGAGGCGATGACCTCGGGGGTGCCACTGCTGCTGCTGCCCTTCTCCACCGACCAGTTCGCCGGGGCCGCCGCGGTCGAAGCGGCCGGATTCGGGCTGTCCCTCGCGCCCAACACGGCCACGGCTGAGGAGCTTCGGGCAGGAATAGCCGAACTGCTCGCGCTCGACGGGGACGCCCGGCGGAGCCTGGACCGGTTGAGTTCCTCGCTGCAGGGCGGGGCCGGGCCCAACCGCGCGTACGCGGCGCTGCTGGCGGTGCCGGTCGAGCTGTAGGTTGCGAGTATCCGGTGGGTCAGACGTCGATCGCATAGACCAAGGATTCCTGCACCATACCGAACCAGTCGTAGATGTCGTTCAGGAACGGTGCCTCGTCGGCGTTCCGCCCCGGCACCCCGTCGGGCCCGATCTCGAGGCGTTCGGCAAGGGTGAGGCGCAGGTCGGTGAGCGTGCGCAGCCAGGACTGCACGTCGTCGGCGTCGAGGTCGATAATCACGGGCGCCTCGGCGGATGCGGCCGCGTCGGCGGTCGCATGTAGCTCGGTGTCGTTCAGTTCGTCGGCGATGTCGGCGAGCGGTTCCTCGCCGAGCGTCGCAAGCACGCACCGGGCGTTCCGCACCTTGCGCTCGAGCAGGTCATCGGCGGTGAACCGGCGGAATTCCGCGGCGGCCTCGGGGTCATCGGCGTAGGCATCCGGCAGCAGCCGACGCAGGGCCGGGTCACCGGATGTGCCGAGTGCGTGGGTTTCGGCGGCCTCCAGCAGGTCAATCAGCTGGCTCGCGGCCAGGCGCAACAGGCCGATCTCGACGGGTTCGAACCGGGCGGTCACGCTGCCGGCGTTCTCGCTGCCCGGCATGAACTGCATCACGCGTCGGCCTTGGCGAGGGTGGCCCACAGCCCGTAGCCGTGCATGGCTTCGACGTGGCGTTCCATTGCTTCCCGGTTGCCGGAAGCGACGACGGCCTTCCCGTCGTTGTGCACCTGCAGCATGAGGCGCTCGGACTCCAAGGCGGAGATGCCGAAGTAGCTGCGGAACACGTAGGAGACGTAGGACATCAGGTTCACCGGGTCGTCCCAGACGATGGTGATCCAGGGGCGATCGAGGGACACGGCGTCTCGCAGATCGAGTCGTTCGTCAGTCTTCGGCACGGGTTAAGCCTCACACGGAGGGGGGGCAATTCCAACCCGGTGTGGCCGGTGTCCGGGGGCGTGGTGCGGTGCGGTTTCGATGCTCAATCGCGCGTGTCGACGTCGAGCCCGGTCTCGAGGTCGGCGCAATCGACCAGCCGGGTGTTGTGAGACTGCAGGTAGGGACGTGCGCCGGTGTCGCCGGTGGCGGAGTCGATGAGCGCGCCCCAGTGTGCTCGCCCGATCACCACCGGGTGTCCCGGGCGGGCGTCGAAGCCGGCCTGCCGGAGCGTGAGCGGGCCGACGGGGTTCGCGTCGGCATCCGTGACACCGGGCACGGTGCCGATGGGCAGGGTGCCGATCAGTCGTGCGACCGTGCCGGGCAGCAGACCCGGGATATCGACCGGGACGATCGCCACGGCGACCGGAGCAGGCAGGAGCTCGGTGGCCTGCAGCTCGGTGGCTTGTCGCAGGCCCGCCCGCAGGGACGCGGAGAGTCCCTCTGCCCAGTCTTCAGCCTGCGTGAGGACGACCGACGGGGTCATGCCGAATTGGTGGAGCAGTGCCCGGACTTCTGCGGTTTCGGCGCCGAGCACGACGATCACCGGTGAGCAGCCGGCATCCGTGAGCGTGCGGATCGTGCGCACCAGCCAGGGGATGCCGTTGTCGCCCCGCGCAAGTGCCTTCGGCATGCCGTAGCGGGAGCCGGCGCCGGCTGCGAGCACGAGGCCGGCGATCGGTGCGGAGGAAGTGGCCATGCCTGCCATCGTAGGGCGGTGCGGGTGTGGGCACGGGTGTGGAGGTCGGTCGGGCACGGCCCGCACGATTCTCAGCCCTTTAGCCCCTCAACCCCTGACAGATTCGACGGAGATTCTACCGATTTCAGGGTGAAACGGATTGGGGTGACCCGTGGTTTCCGGACTGGGTCCGTAGTTTCATTATGCGGCCAGGGTCAACTCTGCCAGTCGCTCGTGTGGTGTGGCATAGTTCAGGGTTT
>NZ_SOHB01000056.1:0-3412 GCF_004403055.1 Cryobacterium sp. TMT1-19 | reverse complement strand
CCCTTGAGTTTCTGTTCCTAGACAGTCAGAAACCTAGACAGGAAGCGGCGTGCGGCCGTTAAGGCGCTCCGCAACACCCACGGATGAAGCAGGAGAGCCGAGATTCTGCTCCAAAACGGTTGTAAACCGCTGCGGTATCCGTCTATCGCCAAAATCTCCGTCGAATTGGTTCGACGCCGAACAGAGGCAGCTAGTGGTCCACCGAGTCGGCCGGAGCCGGGCCCGTCGGAAATCCCGGTTCCGGCGGGACGGCCGCCGCCCGCCGCAGCACCGTCTCGGCGTGGCGCAGCAGGGGCGCGTCGATCATGCGCCCCTGGTAGGCGAACACGCCCCCCTCTCCCGCGGCCGCCTCCAGGATCTGCCACGCCGCCGTGACCTCGGCAGGCGTGGGCCGGTAGGCGGCCCGGATGACGGGCACCTGGCTGGGGTGGATGCAGGCGGTGGCGCGAAATCCGCTCGCGACCGCATCCACCACCTCGGCCTGCAGACCCTCGAGGTCGGGGATGGCCAGGAACACGCCGTCCACGGCCGCCTTGTCGTTGGCCCCGGCCGCCAGGAGCACCGCGGACCGAGCGTGGCGGGCGATGGCGCGGTAGCTGCCGTCGGGGAACCGGCTCGAGCTGCCGCCGAGCGAGGCCACCAGGTCGTCGGCGCCCCACATCAGCGCCACCACATTGGGCTCGGCCGCAATCGAGGGGGCGGCGAGCACCCCCGCGGCGGTCTCGCAGAGCGCGATCACCTCGAACCGGGCGAGAGCGGCGAGGTGGGCGGCGCTCACGGTCTTCGGCAGCATCACGTAGCGGTACAGGGTGTCGTCGAGGGCGGCGAGGTCAAGCTGGAAGTCGGGCGTGTCGGCCGGGTTGACGCGAACGACCGTGCGTTCGGGGTCGAGCGGATGGCTGACCAGCAGGCCGCGAGCGCGTGCCCGGTTGCCGGGCAGGAGCGCATCCTCCAGGTCGAGGATCACGGCATCCGCCCGCTCCGCCGCCTTGCGATACCGGTCGGGGCGGTCAGCCGGGCAGAACAGCAGCGCGGGTCCAAGGTCGAAGCTCATTGGACGGCCGCCCGGCACCAGACCAGCACCGTGCGCTCGGCCGTGGCCACCACGTCACCCTCCTGGTTCCGACCGGTGTGCCGGAGCGTGACCAGCCCCTGGCCCGGCCGGGACGCCGACAGCCGGCGGGCGGTGACGATCGTGTCGGAGTAGAGGGTGTCGCCGTGG
Organism: Cryobacterium sp. TMT1-19; assembly: GCF_004403055.1. Lineage (NCBI taxonomy): Bacteria > Bacillati > Actinomycetota > Actinomycetes > Micrococcales > Microbacteriaceae > Cryobacterium > Cryobacterium sp. TMT1-19. The sequence goes on along the minus strand of NZ_SOHB01000056.1, from coordinate 2,190 downwards.
AAGAGCGGATGCGGGAACGTCACCTCCCCGAAGCCGAGGTTCGCCACGATCGTGCCCTGCGTCAGCTGCGCGACCGAACTGCCCACCAGCGTCGCCAACGTGAACATCGAGTTGACCAGGCGCTGCCCGAACGGCTGGGTGGCCGCCCACGCCGCGTCGAGGTGCAGTGCCTGCGAGTTCATGGTCAGCGTGCTGAAGAGCACGTTGTCGGCCTCGGTCACCGTGCGACCGGGGCTGTGCCGGTAGCGGGCCTCGAGGTCGAATTCCTCGTAATACAGCCCGCGCTGCTCGATCGTGCGTCGTTCGTCGTTCATTTTCCTCCTGCCTAACCGGAGAACCCAAGCGCCCGTGAGATGACCATCAGCTGAACCTCGGTAGTGCCTTCACCGAGCTCGAGCACCTTCGAGTCGCGGTAGTGCCTCGCCACCGGGTTCTCGTTCAGGAACCCGTAGCCGCCAAAGATCTGGGTCGCGTCGCGAGCGTTGTCCATGGCGGCTTCGCTTCCCACCATTTTGGCAATCGAGGCCTCCATTTTGAAGGGGTGTCCGTGAACCATTTTCCTGGCCGCGTCGTAGTAGGCGAGGCGGGCCGTGTGCACGCGAGCCTGCATCCGTGCGATCTTGAACGCGATGTGCTGGTTGGAGCCGATCGACCGGCCGAACACATTGCGGGTGTTGGCGTAACGGATGGCCTCCTCGAGGCAGCCCTGCGCCGCGCCCGTGCACAGCGCGGCGAAGGCGATGCGCCCCTCGTCGAGGGTCTGCACGAAGTTGGCGAAGCCGCGGCCGCGTTCGCCGAGCAGGTTGGCCTCGGGCACGCGCACGTTCTCGAAGAGCAGCGGATGCGTGTCGGAGGTGTGCCAGCCCACCTTGTCGTAAGCCGGCAGCGCCGTGAACCCCGGGGTCGGGGTGGGCACGAGGATTGCCGTGAGCTCCTTCTTCACCGAGCCGTCGGGGCGCTCGGACTCGCCGGTGACGGCTGTCACGGTGACCAGCCGGGTGATCTCGGAGCCGGAGTTGGTGATGAACTGCTTCGTGCCGTTGATCACCCATTCACTGCCGGAGAGCTCGGCCGTGGTCTTCGTGCCGGCGGCGTCGGAGCCGGCATCCGCCTCGGTCAGCCCGAACGCGGCGAGCGCGCGCCCGCTGGTCAGCAGCGGCACCCACTCCTGCTTCTGCGCCTCGGTTCCGCGCCGGTAGACGGGCATGATGCCGAGCCCCACGCCGGCCTCGAGGGTGACGGCGATGGACTGGTCGACCCGGGCAAGCTGCTCGACTGCGAGGCAGAGCGCGAAGTAGTCCTGGCCCTGGCCGCCGTACTCCTTCGGGAATGGCAGGCCGAACAGGCCCAACTCCCCCATCTGGGCGATGATGTCATAGGGCAGGCTGCGCTTGGTGTCGTACTCGTAGGCGGCCGGCGCTACGACCATGTCGGCGAAGTCGCGCACGGTGTCGCTGAGCTGCTGCTGCTGCTCGGTCAGTTCCTGTTTCACGTTGGGTCTCCCTTGACTGGCGTGGCTGGTGGTGTGGCTTCCGTCCCGGTGGTCACGGCGGTGGCGGTGACTGTGGCGACGATCTGGTCGAGGCGCACGAGGTCACCCGGGTGCACGCCGATGGTGAGCCGGCCATCCGTTTCGGCCAGCAGATGGTGCTCCATTTTCATGGCCTCCACGGTGAGGATGCGCTGGCCGGCGACGATCAGGTCGCCCGTGGCGAGGTGCACGGCAACCACGGTCCCGGGCATCGGCGAGCGCACCTCCGGCCGGGCCGCCCCGGCCTCTCCCCCGGCCCGGTCGAGGCCGGCGAGGCGGTCGGCGAGCTGCTCGGCCCGGGAGCGGTGCACCAGCTCGGTGCCGAAACCGCTCTGGCCGAGCCAGAGGCGCGGGCCGTCGGACACGAGCTGCAGCACCTCAAGGCGGCCGCCCAGTTCACAGGCGAAGGTGTCGGCGCGGCCGGTGACGGGCGCGAGTCGGCCGGGAACGGGCATCCGTTGGTCGACGGCCACGCTCAGGCCGTCCGGGCCGGTCAGCACGGCAACGTCGACGGTTTCGGTGGCGCTGACCCGCAGGCTGTAGTGCACCGGCCGGGCCGGGCCGAGCCGCCAGCCGCTCGGCTGTGCCCACAGGCCGGCGGCGGCGCTCGTCGTGCCGGTGCCCGCGGCGTCGGCGCCCGCGGCGGCAGTTCGGGCGGT
>NZ_SOHB01000068.1:0-3063 GCF_004403055.1 Cryobacterium sp. TMT1-19 | reverse complement strand
GGCCGAGGGCGCGGCCGGCCAGGTGCGGCGTCTCGACGCGGAGCTGGAGGTGGCGCACCGGACCGACGCGGTCGCCGCCGGCGAGAACGCGGCGGCGGCGGTGCGCTACCAGACCCTCGTGGACCGGCGGCTGGCCGGCCACGCCGTCGAGTTGGCCTCGCACCTCGTGCCGGGGGAGCCGTGCGAGGTGTGCGGCTCGACCGCGCATCCGGCTCCCGCCACCGGCGACGATGAACCGGTCACCGAAGCCGACATCGTGGCGGCACGGGCATGCCTGAAGCAGGCGCAGACCCGACTCGATCAAACGCACGCCGCCGCAGGCACCGTGGCCACCGACCTGGCCGAGGCCCGGGCCCGGGCCGGGGAGCGCACCATCGACGAAATCGTCGCCGAAATGGCCGCGTCCGAGGTGGCCCTCGCCGCGGCCGTGAACGCCGGCGTGCGGGCGGCAGCGCTCGGCCTCGACAAGAGCCGGCTGCGGGCCGAACTCGACGAGGTCGGCCGTGCCCTGGCAGGCCTCTGCTCCGCCCGCGATGAGGCGGCCGTGCAGCTTGCCGAGCGCCGCAGCGCCCGACAGGCCATCGACGACCGAGTGTCCGCCCAGCGCGGCGACTTCGCCTCGGTGGGCTACCGGGTCGATCGGCTGCGGGCCGAGCTGGCCTCCGCGCGGGCCCTCGACGAGGCCCTCGACCACAGCCGTGAGCGCCGGAGCCTGCGGAACGCCGCCGGCGCATCCGTTCAGGCCCAGCTGGACCGCGAAGGTTTCGTCGACGAGCAGGACGTGGCCGCCGCCCACCAGGACGACGCCGACGTGCGGCAGCTGGAAGAGCTGATCCGCGGCCACGACGATTCGCGCGCGGCGGCGCGCTCGGTGCTGGCCGAACCGGCGCTCACGGGTCTTCCCGCCGGCCTAACCGACGTCGGTCCGGCCCGGGAAACCCTGGTGACGGCGGCGGCGGAACGGGATGCGGCGCTGGCCGAACGCGGCTCTCTGGGGGAGCGGGTGGCCGTCATGACCGGCCTGGTCACGGATGCCCGCGTGCACTTCGACGCCGGCGCGGAGCTTCTGTCCACGCAGACGCAGGTTCGGGAGTTGGCGGCGGCCGTGCATGGCGACGAACCCAACACGAAACGGATGCGCCTGGAGACCTACGTTCTCGCCGCGCAGCTCGAGCAGATCATTGCAGCGGCCAACAACCGGCTACGCACCATGACCGGGGGCCGCTACACCCTCGAACACGACGACTCGGTGCAGTTCCGTGGTGGCCAGTCCGGGCTCGGGCTGATGATCCGGGACGCGCACACCGGGCGGGCCCGCCCCACCCAGTCGCTCTCCGGCGGCGAGACGTTCCTGGCGTCATTGGCCCTCGCCCTCGGGCTGGCGGAGATCGTGTCGAACCAGGCCGGAGGCATCGCCCTCGACACCCTGTTCGTCGACGAGGGCTTCGGGTCCCTCGACGGCGCCACCCTGGAAACCGCGATGAGCACCCTGGACGGCCTCCGCGCCGGCGGCCGCACCATCGGTCTGATCAGCCATGTCGACTCCATGAAGGAGCAGATCCCGGCCAAGCTGGTCATCACCGTCACCGACCAGGGCTTCAGCGAGATCGGCGAGGTCCTCGTGTCGGTGTAGCCGGGCTGTGACGGTTCGTGCTGTGCCGACGCGGAACTAGTCCAGACCGGGCGTGGCCGAGTAGGCAGGCTGGCCGGGGCAGGTCGCGAGCACGCGCGCCATGGCGTCGTGCTCGGCCCGGGCCACCCATAGGCCGTAGGTGGCCTTCACGGAGATCTGGCGGGCCACATATTCGCAGCGGAACGACTTCTCCGCGGGCAGCCAGGTGGCGGCGTCCCCGTCGCCCTTCTGCGAGTTGGAGACACCGTCGGAGGCCAGCAGGTTCAGCGGGTCGTTGGCCAGGGCGATCCGCTCCTCCCGGGTCAGCTGCGCGGCGCCGGTTTGCCAGGCGTTCGACAAAGCGACCAGATGGTCGATCTGCACGAGCATCGAGGTGGTCTCGCCGCGCTCGAACGACACCGATTCGCCCGTGTACGGCGCCAGCAGCTCGCCGCTCAAGACCCGGCAGGACGCGTCGGTCACGATCGCGGCCAGGTCGCGGGCCAGGATATCGTTGCGGGTGTCGCAGCCGTTGTCGTCCACGTCGCGCCAGGCGGAGCCGAACTCGCCGGTGCGGTCGTAGCCGGTCTTCGCGGCCTTGCCCTTGACCGGCAGGGTGGCGAGCAGGTCGGCCGCGTCGCCGGTCACCGGGGCCGCGGCCGTGGATCCGACCGGGAAGGGAACGGATGTCTCTCCCGGCGTGACGCCGGGCACGCCGACCACGATCGCTGAGACCAAAGCCAGGAGCGGCAGGACCACCATCAGGGCGGTGACGGGCCGTCGCCTGGAACGCCGGCTGCGGGTTGACGCAGGCTTGCGAGATGCGTGTGGCATGGTGCTCCCAGGGTCGGCTTTCGACCCTACCGGGCGGCAATAATGACGTATGACCAAAAACTGGACCCCGCTCGCCGCCGTCTACCTGGCGCTCAGCCTCGGCGGCCTCGTGGGCACCTGGACCTTCAACCTGCTGGCGATCGTGCAGCTACGCGACTTCGTCGGTGACTGGGTGAACAGCGGTCCGGCGGTGTCGTCACTGACCGTTGACCTGCTGGTGGTGGCGGTGGCCGGCAGCATCCTGATCATCGTCGAGGCCAGGCGGATCGGGATGAAGCGGGGTTGGCTCTACGTGGTGCTCTCGGGTCTGACAGCGTTCGCCTTCACCTTCCCGCTTTTCCTTGCGATGCGGGAACGCACCCTGCAGGCGCAGCGGGTGCGGCCGGCGCCTGCCGGAGCCCGGACCCGCTAGGCGCCAGTCAGGCGGACCAGTCAGGCGGACCAGTCAGGCGGTCTCGAACCAATTCGACGGAGATTTTGCGCAAAACCGGCCCCAAACATCCGTTTCAGCCCGAAATCCCTCTGCGTCAAGCTGCTTGTGAGCCACTTCACAAGCAGTAGGAGGCATGGGAAATGTCAATCAGCCCAGGGTTCAACGCGGCGGAGATCCGCGAGTT
>NZ_SOHB01000031.1:0-2512 GCF_004403055.1 Cryobacterium sp. TMT1-19 | reverse complement strand
GCTACACCGCGGGACTCCGGGCGGCCGCCGCCGAGGTGGATGCCCGGATCGCGCGGCTCGACGCCGAGCAGGCCGCCGCCGGTGCCATCGGCCAGGCGCGGATCGACCGGGCGGTCGCGCTGCTGGGTGCCGCCGCCGCCGCGCTGCACGAGCGCACCGTTCCGGTGATCCAGGAGGCGGAGGACACCCTTGTCGCGACCGCGCTGGAACTGGCCGAAGCGATCCTCGGCTACTCACTCGGCGACGCCGACGCCTCGGCGCGGGCCGCACTGGGCCGCGCCCTCGCGACCGGAGCGACCGGAGTGACCGGTGCGACCGTCACCACCGGCGCACTCGGTACCATTCGCCCGCACTCCGTGCGGATGAACCCCGCCGACCTTGCTCTGATCGACCTGATCACCCGCGCGGATGCCGGCGTGGACTTCACGGCGGACGCCGACCTCGCCCGTGGCGACGCGATCGCCGAGTTCCCCGATGGATTCCTTGACGCCCGGATCGGCACCGCGCTTACCCGCGCGAAGGCCGCCCTCACCGGAGCCCGGTCGTGACCCTGGCGCAGGCCCCCGCCTGGCGTCCGCGCGCGGGAAAGATCCGCTCCGCCCTCGACGCCGCGCGGCCCCAGCGGGTGGGCGTCGTCTCTTCGATCGTCGGTCTCGGTCTGGAGGTGCGCGGGCTCAATTCCGCGATCGGCGATCTGGTCACGGTCGGCGACGGCGGGGAGATCGACGCCGAGGTGGTCGCCACGACGCAGGGCGGCATCCGGTGCATGCCGCTCGGCCGGATGACCGGTATTCGGATCGGCGCGCCCGTGCGCTCGGACGGAACCCCGCACCTCGTGCCCACCGGCGCCGGCCTGTTCGGGCGCGTCATCGACGGCCTCGGCCGGCCCATCGACGGCAAAGGCCCTCTCTCCGGTGCCCGGTTCGTCGGCCTCGATCACGACAGCCCCTCCGCGATGGCCCGCTCCCGCATCCAGACGCCGCTCCAGCTGGGTGTGCGCGTGCTCGACACCCTCACCACCGTCGGGAAGGGACAGCGGATGGGCCTGTTCGCCGGCTCCGGCGTCGGCAAGTCCTCGCTGCTTTCGATGATCGCCCGCGGCACCGACGCGGAGGTCTCGGTCATCGCCCTGGTGGGGGAGCGCGGCCGCGAGGTGCGCGAATTCCTTGAAGACGACCTCGGACCCGAGGGGCTCGCCCGTTCGATCGTGGTCGTGTCCACCTCCGACGAACCGGCCATGATGAGGCTGCGCGCCGCCTTCCTGGCCACCCGGATCGCCGAGTCGTTCCGTGACGACGGAGCCGACGTGATGCTGATGATGGATTCACTCACCCGGGTGGCGATGGCCCAGCGCGAGATCGGCCTCTCGGTCGGCGAACCCCCCGCCACCCGCGGTTATCCGCCCTCGACCTTCTCCCTGCTCGCCCGCCTACTCGAGCGGGCCGGCACCGACGAAACCGGGTCGATCACGGGCGTCTACACGGTGCTCGTCGACGGCGACGACCATAATGAACCGATTGCGGATGCCGCCCGCTCGATCCTCGACGGACACGTCGTACTCGACCGCAAACTGGCTGTCCTCGGCCATTTCCCCGCTGTCGACGCGCTCTCCTCGATCTCCCGCGTCGCCTCCCGGGTCAACAGCCCCGAGCAGAACCAGGTCGCCGGCCTGTTGCGCCGGGTGCTCGCCGCACGCCGCACCGCGCAGGACCTGCTCGACGTCGGCGCGTACCGGCGGGGCACGAACCCGCTTGTCGACGCCGCCGTCGACAACGAGGGCGCCATCAACGCGTTCCTCCAGCAGCGCATGGACGACCAGACCTCGGCCCCGCTCGCTTGGGACCAACTCACGACACTTACTCGAACGCTGGGGGCGCTCTGATGAAACGCACTTTCGCTTTGGCCGGGCTCCTCCTGCTACGGCACCTGCAGCAAGACCAGGCCGCCGGCGACCTGGCCCAGGCTAACGCCGTCGTTCAGGCGAACGCGGCTCGCCGGGCCGCGACCAGGGCCACCCTGCGGCACACGCCGAGTCTGGCCAGCGGGGCTGACACGCTGACGGCGATCGCCTCCGCCCGCGCCTCGGCGCACAGCATGTTGGCCGACATGGAGGCCCTCGGCCGCAACTACCAGGTTGCCGTCGGCGAGGCGCAGGTCGCCTTCGACGCGACCCGTGCCGATACGGTGCGGTTGGAGAAGCTCGAGGGCCGGCACGGAGCCCTGGTCGCGGCCGACGACCTGCACCGCGAACAGGCCATCCTCGACGAGATTGCGTCGACCGGCTGGCACCGCAACCGGGGCGCGGACGGTGACCCGCGATGACCATGATCGCGGCGATGAGCCGGGTCAGCGAGATCCAGGCGACACTCGTACAGCTCTCGGCCGGGGCGAACGCCCAGAAGGCGCAGGCCACTGCCGCAGCCGGCAGCGCCACCGCCGGTGCGGGCGCGAGCACCTCGGCGAACACCTTCGCCGACGCCCTCGCGACGGCGTCGGGCGCCGCCGCGGTCCG
>NZ_SOHB01000051.1:0-2505 GCF_004403055.1 Cryobacterium sp. TMT1-19 | reverse complement strand
TGGCGAGTAGCGCTTGGTGGTAGCGGTAGTCCGGCGAGTTGGTAGCACGTTTCCGGGAACACGGTAGCGCTGGCGGGCGGTGTACTGCTCTGCTGTGAAAGGACAACGCAGAAGGCGTTGTCGTTTCATTGTTAAGGGGCAGGTTCATGGCGGACTATCGAAAAATATTGGGGCTGTTGCTGGAGGGGCGGAGTTACCGCGAAGTCGTAGAGATCGCGGGGTGCTCGCATCGTGACGTGGCCCGGGTTCGGCAGGAGGTCCAGGACCGAGGTCTGACCTCGATGGTCGCGATCACTGACGCTGAGCTCGCGAAGTGGTTCCCGGACGGGCGCCGGAGAGTGTCGGCTGAGTATGACCAGCCCGACCTGTCGCGGGTGCTGGCGTCAATGAAAGCGAACCGGCACTTCACGTTGCTGTTGGCGTGGCGCGGTTACGTCGACACGAAAGATGCGGGGAAGAAGTATGGGTATTCGCAGTTCTGCGCCCTGTTCACCGACTACCTCCGCACCCACGATCTGGTCGCGGTGCTCCGCCATGAGCCGGGCCGGGCGATGTTGGTGGACTGGGCCGGCGACACGATGGACGTCGTCGACACGATCACCGGCGAGGTGGTCCGGGCAATCTTGTTTGTCGCGGTGTTGCCGTTCTCGGGGCTGATGTTCTGCCGCGCCTATGCGGATATGAAGTCCCCGGCCTGGCTCGACGCCCACGTTCAAGCGTTCGCGTTCTTCGGCGGCGTGACGCAGATCGTCGTGCCGGACAACCCGACGACCTCGACCCACCAAACCCATAAAGGCGACGCGGAGCGCGTCGTTAACGCGAAATATCAGCAGCTCGCCGATCACTACCAGACCGCAATTGTCCCAGCACGCGTGAAGCGTCCGCGAGACAAGGCTGCAGCCGAAAACGCGGTGAACGTCGTGAACAAACGCGTCATCGGCTACCTCGATGACGACGTCTTCACGACGCTGAGCGAGTTGAACGCTGCGATCGAGGAGCGAGTGCGGGAGATCAACCACGACATCCGCCGCGCCGACGACACGACCCGGTGGGAGAGGTTCGAAACCGAGGAGCGGGAGTTCCTCGAGCCGTTGCCGGACGCTGGGTTCGAGGACGTCTCATGGAAAGAGCTGAAGGCCGGCCGCAATTACCATGTCACCGCCGACACGCAACGGTATTCGGTGCCGTTCGCTCTGGCGGGCAGGCTGTTGCGGGTGAGGCTGACCTCGTCTCGGGTGACGGTCTTCGACGGGCACGAGATGCTCTGCGAACACCCCCGGCTGACCGGCCGCAAAGGCCAGTATTCGACCCTGCCGGAACATGTCCCGCCGCAGCACCGCAATATCGACGGGCTGTGGTCCAGGCGGTGGTTCACCGACCGGGCCCGCAATGTTGGGCCGGCAACAGTCACCGTGATCGAGCAGATCCTCGACGGCCAGGTGATTGAGGCGCAGGGCTACCTGTCCTGCCAGAACATCCTGGACGGGCTCGGCAAAAACAACCGGGAACGGTTGGAGGCGGCCTGCCAGGACCTCGTGAACCGCCGCGCCCATCCGACCTACTCGACACTGAAACGGTTGATGGCGGCGATCGACAGTGATGCGAAAAAGCCCCGGCCGGTGATCCCGGCGGCCTCGACCCGCAAACGCGTCAGCACCGTCGTTTTCCGCGACACCATGCCAGACGTTTATGTTCGCGACGCCTCCCACTACGCACGCGACGAGGAGGGAAAGTGATGTTCACCAGCATCGATTACGACAAGTTCCGGGCCCTGCGCGTCACCCACGTCGCGACCCGGCTGGAAGAACTCATCCAGGACGAAGCCAACGACACCCTCACCCCCGAGCAGCTATTCCTCACCGCCGTCGACGACGCATTGGAGTCCCGACGCATCAACAAGGTCGACAAACTCATCCGCCAGGCCGCGTTCCCGATCCCGGGAGCGACCGTCGCCGAAGTCGACTACCGCGACGGCCGCGGGATCACCCCGGTCAGAATGCGACGCTATGCCGCCCACGACTGGCGCTCCGATGCGACAAACCTGCTCATCATCTCGCCCACCGGCGGCGGAAAAACCTACCTCGCCTGCGCGCTGGCCATCGGCGCCTGCCAAAGCGAGCACTCGGTCCTCTACTTCCGGATGGACGACCTCGCCCGAAGGCTCGTCATCGCTCGCGGCGACGGCATCGCCCACCAGAAACTGTTGAACGAGCTCTCCAACATCGACCTGCTCATCATCGACGATTTCCTCACCGTCGGCATCGACAGCGACGCCGCCAGCGACCTATTCGCGATCCTCGCGAACCGCGAACACCGGCTCCCGACAATGATCGCCTCGCAGACCGGGCCCGCACACTGGGTTGCCGAACTGCCCGACCGGGTCGCGGCAGACTCGATCGTGAACCGCCTCGCCAACAACGCCCGGATCATCAACCTCGGCCAGATCGACATGCGCCGGCACCGCAACGACCAAGCACGCGCCCACGAGACCTACTGGGAGTAAAA
>NZ_SOHB01000071.1:0-2216 GCF_004403055.1 Cryobacterium sp. TMT1-19 | reverse complement strand
GGAGCTCGGGCGTGTACCGCCCATATTTTCGCTGTGCCATAAGTCCATCCAATCTCAACTTCTCAGAAAGACTGTCCGGAAACCACGGGTCACCCCAGACCAAAAACCGCTCTGGAGACCAGAATCTCCGTCGAATTGGTTCGGTCAGGCCCGGCGGTGCGCCTCCAACTCGCGCGCGCAGTCGATGCACAGCTCCGCGGACGGCCGGGCCTCGAGTCGTTCCCGGCCGATCGGTTCGCCCCGGCGGGTGCAGAACCCGTAGCTGCCGTCCGCGATGCGCGCCAAGGCTTGGTCGATCGCCGCGGACTGCGCCGCCAGGTCGCTGTGCACACCCGAGATGCGCGACCACTCCATGGTCAGGGTGGGTCCTTCGGGATCGTGCTCGTCGTCGGCGGTGCCGGCGTTTCTGGCCTCGATCACACCGTCGAGGGTGGTGCCGATCCGGCCGAGCGCGATGTCGAGGTCGCGGCGCTGATGGCGGAGCAGCTTCTCGAAGTGCCGCAGGTCGGCGGGGGTCAGTTTCGTCCGGGTGGGCATAAGCGTCTACTCCGCTGCCGGGGGGCGACGTGAGCCGCCGGCGCGCACTGTCGATCCGTCATTCCGGTGCATGATTCCCGTCCTCTCAAGCTGGGCACGGCAATGCGCCGGCACGCTGCGTGGTTTTCGCTGTTGAAGATACGCCCGCGCCGGCCGGCTGTCGCGGGGCTGCGAGGGGTCGCTTCAGGCGACCGTGACCGGGATATCGTGCAGGCCGGTGGCCCCATCGGGGATCACGTCCCGGCGCACAGAAGTCTGCACCAGGCCCGCGGCATCCGTCGCCCGCACCCGCAGGGTGTGCCGCCCGGCCGATGCCGGCCAGACCCAGCTCCACTGCCGCCAAGTGTCGGCCGAGATCGCGTCGGCCAGGGTCGCGTCGTTCCAGGCTCCGTCGTCAACTTGCACCTGCACGCCGCGGATGCCCACGTACTGCGACCAGGCCACACCCGCCACGATCACCGGTCCGGCCGCGATGTCGGCGTTACGGCTCGGCACATCGATCCGGGAGGAGAGCTTGACCGGTCCTCGGGCGGTCCAGCCGCGCGTCGTCCAATAGGCGGTCTCCCGGTCGAAGCGGGTCACGTTCAACTCGACCACCCATTTCGTGGCCGACACGTAACCGTAGAGCCCGGGCACGACCATGCGCACCGGGTAGCCGTGCTCGAGGGGGAGCGGCTCCCCGTTCATCCCCACCGCGAGGATCGCGTTGCGGTCGTCGGTGAGAACCTCCAGCGGGGTGCCCGCGGTCCAGCCGTCCTCGCTGCGGGAGAGCACCATGTCGGCCCCGGCGAGAGGCCGGGCCCGCGCCAGCAACAGGCGGATCGGGTAGCCCAGCCAGGTCGCGTTGCCGATCAGGTCGCCGCCGACGGCGTTGGAGACGCAGGCGAGAGTGGTCGTGCTCTCCTCGAGGGGCAGGGCGAGGAGCTCGGCGAAGTCGATCTCGATCTCCCTCTCGACCATCCCGGTGACCGTCAGCGTCCAGGTTCCCGGGTCGATCCGGGGCACCTGCAGGGCGGTGTCGATGCGGTAGAAGTCGGCGTTCGGGGTGATCAGCGGAGTGAGGCCGGGGATGTCCAGCGCGGCACCGTCTGGGATCGGGGCACCGGGAACGGCCGCGGCCGGCAGTGTGAAGCGCGCGCGCGCGGCATCCGTCGCCCGGATACCGGCCGAGATCAGCTGCCCGCCGGCCGCGGCGAGCACGCCCAGGCCGGCGCTGGCCCCGGCCCAGACCAGGAACCGACGGCGGTCCGGGGCGGATGCCTCGGCGCCTGCGGGCGTGCGGCGCAGCTGGGCGACCATCACCGTGAGGAGCACGGCCGAAACGACCATCGCCAGCACTGCGGGCATCGCGTCGAAGGCGGCGGTGTTCTCCCGGGACAGCACCGCGAAGACGGCCAGCGCGCCGGCCAGGGCCACGAGGACCCGGCCGATCGGCGGCCACCGGAACTCCAGCACCCCGGCGGCGGCGGCCAGCACCACGGCACCGAGCGCGACGCAGAACACCAGTACGACCTTGTCGGCCGTGCCGAACAGGGCGATGACGAGTTCCTTCAACCAGGCCGGGGCGCGGTCGATGACCAGCGCGCCGACGGCGAAGATCGGGCTGCCCACCGGGGCGAGCAGGGCGGCCGTCAGCTCGGCCGCGCCGAGGCCGGCCAGGGCGGCGGCCACGCCGGCCG
>NZ_SOHB01000057.1:0-2144 GCF_004403055.1 Cryobacterium sp. TMT1-19 | reverse complement strand
GGCGTGGTCGACGATGACCGCCCCGGCGCGCAGGCCCGCGCGCGGCGCCTCGAAAGCGGTGGCTGCGGCCAGGGCGAGCGAGTCGGCTCCCCCGCTGAGGCCGACCAGCACCAGGCCGCCGCCGCGGGCCGGGCCGGCCTCGGTGAGCAGGGTGCGTACATGGCGGCGCACATCGGCGATCGCCGGGGTGAGCCTCGGGCGGCGTGGGGACTCCATCCAGTAACGTTATCGACAGACTGTGAACAAGGGAGAGACCAGGCCATGGCAGCATACGACGCAGTAATTGAAATCCCTCGCGGGAGCCGCAACAAGTACGAAGTCGATCACGAGACCGGGCGGGTGTACCTGGACCGTGTTCTCTACACGAGCTTCGTGTACCCGACCGACTACGGCTTCTTCGAGAACACCCTGGGACTCGACGGCGACCCGGTCGACGTCCTGGTCCTGATCGAGTTTCCCCTTTTCCCAGGGGTCGGCCTGTCGGTACGCCCGGTCGGCGTGTTCAATATGACGGATGACGGCGGCTCAGACGCAAAGGTCATCGCGGTTCCCGCGGGCGACCCGCGCTGGGACTATATCCAGGACGTCACCGACATCCCGGAGTACACCCGCAAGGAGATCGAGCACTTCTTCGAGCACTACAAGGACCTCGAACCCGGCAAATGGGTCAAGACCGAGGGCTGGGGCGACGCCGCGGAGGCCGACCAGATCGTGCGCGACGGCCTCACGAAACTGGCGGAAGAGGGCCACTAGGACGCGTCTCCTGCAGTCCGGTGAGGATTGTCGGCAGAATCGACCCGTGACTCGTACTGCCGTGATGGCGAGCGTGAGTGAGGTCGGGCTGCCGAGGCTCGTCCCGGACCTGGATCACGCGCAGACCAGGGATGATCCCGCCGATGTCCAGCCATACCGGGCCCGCGTACCCGCCGGGAAGCAGTTACCCGGCGGGACATGTACCACCTTGGGCCTGAAGATTGCCGAAGGCAGCGTCAGCACCTCGCCAGTGGCCGGAGGACGACACATCGTTAGCGCCAGCGAAGCCATCACGTTCGCGTCGGCTATCGGCTTCCTGGACCAAGGCGTGATCCTGCACGGCACACAGAAGAACCACACGGTCACCCACAAAAACATCACCCAATTCGAGATCCTCGGCGACACCGCTGAAGCACTTCTGAAACAGCACCGATCGTTGTGATACTTCCGGACTACCGCGCCCACAAGGCACCATCCCGCGCCGCAGCCATCCGAGCACTGTGCGAGAAAATGGACCAGCGTCTCTCAACCGAGTGTCCGGCCTGCCGGGCGCCCGGGTTTGGCCACGTCAACGTCGAACACGGCCTGCCCTGCTCCTTCTGCGGATCGGCAACCCAGGCCATCGCAGCCGATATCCACGGCTGCGGCCGGTGCACTCACCAGACCCGGACACCACGAAATCACGCACTGGCAGCCCCAGAATGGTGCGACTACTGCAACTCGTGAAGTGGCGACCCCACACGTGCTGCACCCTCGTTCGTCCCCGCGCTCCTCGAGCGGCGACGCCGGCTTGCCACACCCGCAAGCTGTGGCGCGGACTTGCCACTCGCCACGACAAACCCGCCCTCACCTACCGGGGCGGAGCTGTCCTGAGCGCCATCGTGGTGTGGTGACACGAATTCGCAGACACGCCCTGGATGCCCACGCACCCGACAACCCGGTGATCCGTTTCGCCGGTCAGCCGGGTCGGCCCACGTAGGGAGCCACGTCGCCGGCAGACCAGATGCCGTGGATGCGCACGGGCGAGGACGGGTTCGGGGCCTCGAGGATCTTGCCGCCGCCCACGTAGATAGCCACATGGTAGTAGTCGCCACCCCCGCCCCAGAATACGAGGTCGCCGCGCTGAGCTTGACTGAAGGGCACCAGGCGACCCTCGTTGGCCATGGTGCGGTACTGGTTGGTGGCCGAGTGCGAGCCAATGTAAATGCCCGCCGCCGCGTAGGCGGCCTTGGTCAGCCCCGAGCAGTCCCAGACGTTCGGCCCGGAGCCGCCGAGCACGTAGCGGTCGCCGAGCTGCTGGGTGGCGAATGACAGCGCCGTGTCGACCGCTCCGGCGCTCGGGGCCGGGGCCGCGGGGGCCGGGGCTGCCGGGGCCGGCGCCGCCGGGGCTG
>NZ_SOHB01000036.1:0-1512 GCF_004403055.1 Cryobacterium sp. TMT1-19 | reverse complement strand
CGGGCGATGTCAAGCTGAGTGGAGTCACTTGGGTTAGTTTGTGGTGGTTTCGTCGAGGAGGTGATTGATCCCGACGAGGCCGGCTGGTGCGGGTGTTTTCGGTCGTTCGCGGAATCGTTCCGGGTGTTGCTGGTGGTAGTTCTGCAGGGCGCGGTCACGGATGCCGTGGGCGCGCCGCCAGGAACCGTCGTGGACCTGCTGGGGCGTGAACAAAGCGATGCCGGAGTGCCTGTGGGTCGCGTTGTACCAGGGCACGTACTCGGCCAAATGGCCGCGGGCGTCCTCGAGACTCTCGAATGTTCCGGGATAGTTGGGCCGGTATTTCATCGTGCGGAACTCGGACTCGGAGAACGGGTTGTCGTTGGAAACGTAAGGCCGGTTGTGGGTTTTTGTGACGTTGTGCTCTGCGAGGAGGTCGGCCAAAGCGCCCGAACGCATCGCGGGGCCGGAGTCCGCGTGGACGAATCGTGGGGTGCCGTGCTGGCGGAACGCAGCCTGGAACATCTCCACGGCGAGGTGGTCGCTCTCGCGCTCCTCGACTCGCCAGCCGACGATCTTGCGGGAGTAGATATCGATGATTGAGTACGCCTTGAACGCTTTCCCCCGCCACGGAGAGCGCAGATCGGTGATGTCCCAACTCCAAACTTGGCCAGGCCCGGTCGCGATCAGCACCGGCTTGTCGCGGGGTGTTCGGGACCCGCGCCCCGTTGGCACCAGGGGGCGGGCGCTTTGGTCTTCGATATCGGCGGCGATCCGCCACCAGGACCGGCGGCCGGCGAGCATCATTCCCCGGTCCCAGGTGGACGCGAACGTGTGATCGACGGAGTGCCCGCCGGCCCACCCTGCCGTGATCTTCTTCGCGATCACGGTCCGATCAGTGGTGGGGATACGAGACAGGTAAGCGCGATCTTTCTGCGCGACCGGCTCGGGAACCCGGGCGCGGGGATTTCGCCGGTACTGCCAGGTCGAGCGTGCGATGCCGGCGATTCCCAGGGCTTTGCGTTGAGAGCCCGTGGTGCGCGTCAGCTCCGCCACGAACTCGTTCTCCAGCGTCAGGAATCGGACGGATCTGGGGTCTTCGGGGTGTCTGCGGGCTCTTCCTCGCTCATTGCGTGCAAGAGCCCGATAGCTTTTCCCAGCGCCTTATTGGTGTCCTCCAACTCGCGAACACGCTTGCTCAGCTGAGCGACCTCAGCGTCGTGTGCCGCGTGCTCGGCGGCACGTATCTTCTCTAGCGCTGTGCGCTTGCCCGGTGGAACAGTCATATGACTACCTTCTCGCGGAATCAGCCCGCGCTCGAGGTCACCCGCGTAAACCGCGTCGCACCAACGCCGCAGCGTGCCCCTCGTGACCTCGCGCTCCGCGAGCCAGGGGCCTTTACCCCCGTGCGGCACCCGATGGTACTCATGGACGAACTCGCGGATCTCCGCCGCGTTGAACCCTGGGCTGATTGACATTTCCCATGCCTCCTACTGCTTGTGAAGTGGCTCACAAGCAGCTTGACGCAGAGGG
>NZ_SOHB01000060.1:0-1413 GCF_004403055.1 Cryobacterium sp. TMT1-19 | reverse complement strand
GGTTGCGTCCAATAGCGTGGTGTAACCCCCGGCCCTGATGGGCGTGTTGCACCGATGTAAGGCGGCCACCGCGTGATTCTTGGAAAGACCGATCAAGTCTTTTCCGAAGGAGTACACGCGATGACCGCACCCCATTTTATTGACCCTGCCCGTTTCCTGTCCGAACAACTCGAGCAAGCCTCGCCGGACTTGATGCGGCAGATGCTGACCACGTTCATCAACGCGCTGATGAGCGCCGAAGCGGAAGCCGTCTGCGGCGCCGAATACGGCCAAGTCTCCGCCGACCGGGTCAACTCCCGCAACGGCTACCGGCACCGGGATTTCGACACCCGCACCGGCACCCTCGACGTCGCGATCCCGAAGCTGCGCACCGGCACCTACTTCCCGGACTGGCTCCTCGAGCGCCGCCGCCGCGCCGAGGCCGCCCTGACCAGCGTCGTGGCGACCTGCTACCTGCTCGGGGTGTCGACGAGGCGGATGGAGAAACTCGTCGAGTCCCTCGGCATCACTCGCCTCTCGAAGTCGCAGGTGTCGATCATGGCCAAGGACCTCGACGAACAGGTCGAGCAGTTCCGCACCCGGCCCCTCGACGCCGGCCCTTACACGTTCGTGGCCGCCGACGCCCTGGGCTGAAGGTGCGCGAGGGCGGCCGTGTCGCCAACGTCCACGCGCTCCTCGCGACGGGCGTGAACAAGGACGGGCACCGCGAGATCCTGGGCCTGCAGGTCACCAGCGCCGAAGACGGCGCCGGCTGGCTCGGCTTCTTCCGCGACCTGACCGCCCGCGGCCTCACCGGCGTGAAACTCGTCACGAGCGACGCTCACGCCGGCCTCGTGGCCGCCATCGGGGCGACCCTGCCCGGCGCGACTTGGCAGCGCTGTCGCACCCACTACGCCGCGAACCTGATGTCCGCGACCCCGAAGACCAGCTGGCCGTGGGTGAAGACCCTGCTCCACTCCGTCTACGACCAGCCCGACGCGGACGCCGTCCACGCCCAGTTCGACCGGGTCCTGAACGCACTGGAGGAGAAGCTCCCCGCGGTCGCCACCCACCTCGAGGCGGCCCGGGCGGACGTGCTCGCCTTCACCGGCTTCCCGAAGGAGATCTGGCGTCAGCTCTGGTCCAACAACCCCCAGGAACGTCTCAACCGCGAGATCCGCCGCCGCACCGACGTCGTGGGGATCTTCCCCGACCGCGGCTCCCTGATCCGGCTCGTCGGCGCGGTCCTGGCCGAACAACACGACGAATGGATCGAGGGCCGCCGCTACCTCGGCCTCGACGTCCTCAGCCGCTCACGCCTCACCCTCGTCCCGACCGAGAAGGAGGAACCCGCAACCGAACTCGGCGCCCTCAGCGCCTAGAAATCCAAGAATCACGCGGCAGACGCGTTACACCACACATTTGGACTTGACC
>NZ_SOHB01000059.1:0-1262 GCF_004403055.1 Cryobacterium sp. TMT1-19 | reverse complement strand
TGGGGTGACCCGTGGTTTCCGGACTGGGTCCGTAGTTTCATTATGCGGCCAGGGTCAACTCTGCCAGTCGCTCGTGTGGTGTGGCATAGTTCAGGGTTTGGTGTAGGCGGGCCGTGTTGAAGTGGTGGATGTAGCTGATCACTTCGGCTCTCGCGGCTCTGCGGGTTGTGAAGGTGCGCCAGTTGAGTCGTTCGCTCTTGAGTTTTGAGAAGAACGTTTCGGCGGCAGCGTTGTCCCAGCACT
Organism: Cryobacterium sp. TMT1-19; assembly: GCF_004403055.1. NCBI lineage: Bacteria > Bacillati > Actinomycetota > Actinomycetes > Micrococcales > Microbacteriaceae > Cryobacterium > Cryobacterium sp. TMT1-19. The sequence continues at coordinate 1,019 of NZ_SOHB01000059.1, read as the reverse complement.
GCATCCGGGCGCCCATGGAGCGGAGGATGCCGTGCGTGCCGCAGTACTTCGTGAACCGTTTCGAGCGGTATTGAACGCCGTGATCGGAGTGGAAGACGGCGCCGGGCTTCACATGCCCGGTCTCGATGGCCATGTTCATCGCCCGGGTGATCAGCTGGGTCGTCATCCGGGTTCCCGTCGCGTGGCCGAGGACGGCCCGTGAGGCAAGGTCGATGACGGTGGCAACGTAGAGCCAGCCCTGCTGGGTGTGAACGTAGGTGATGTCGCCGACCATGATCGCCCCGGGCGTCAGGGAACTGAAGTCGCGCAAGAGCAGATCGGCGGGGTCGGAGACGCGCTGGGACCGGCGGTTGGCGACCTTGAAAGCGCGTGCTGCGGCGGGTGAGATCAGCCCGAGGCCCCGCATGATGCCGGCCACGGTCTTCCGGTCCACGATCATGTTCTGGCGGGCCAACGCGGCGGTTACCTTCCGGTATCCGGCCGCGCCCGCGGAGACGGCGAACGCGGTGATCACGTGCTCGGTCACCACGTCATGCCGACGCTGAGCCGGAGACAGCTCCCGGTCCACCCACTCATAAAAACCGGACGTGGACACGGCCAGCTTCCAGCAGAGATACGAAACGGGCAGGTCGGCCTTCAACCGGGCGATCAATTCGAACCGTTCTCGCGTTGATCGAGCTCCCTGAAGAAGGCCTGCGCTTTTTTCTGGAAGTCCAGATCCCGCCGCAGACTCACGTTCTCTTTCTCCAGATCCCGGATCCGTTTCCGGGCCTCCGGTGTGAGCTTCCCGCCCGGATCGATTCGCTCGAGCTTGGCATCGTTGACCCACTTCCACAGGGTCCGGTGATCGACGCCGATTTCCTCAGCGACTTTCACAATCGATTTCCCACTCACCTCCACACGGGCAAGGGCCTCCGCCCGGAGCTCGGGCGTGTACCGCCCATATTTTCGCTGTGCCATAAGTCCATCCAATCTCAACTTCTCAGAAAGACTGTCCGGAAACCACGGGTCACCCCAGA
>NZ_SOHB01000064.1:0-1072 GCF_004403055.1 Cryobacterium sp. TMT1-19 | reverse complement strand
TGTTGTTCCCACTGACGTTGTGAGCACGGTTGATGGGTGATTTGCCGCCGATGCCGGTATGGGGTCTGTGGTGATTGTAGCTATGGATCCAGTCTTGGTAGGTGGCTGCTCGGGCGGCGTCTGAGTTGTAGTGGTGGGCGTAAGCCCATTCCGCGGCGAGGGTGCGGTGGAATCGTTCGATCTTTCCGTTGGTTTGGGGTCGGTAGGGCCGGGTGAACTTGTGCGTAATGTCGCCCAGAGCGTCGTTGAAGAACTTCGACCGGTAGCAGGAGCCGTTGTCGGTCATGACGCGCAGCACAGTGATGTCGTGGGTCGCGTAGAACGCGTTCGCGCGGCCCCAGAAGCCGGCCGCGGTTTCCTTCTTCTCATCGGTCAAGATCTCTGAATAGACCAGCCGGGAATAATCGTCGATCGCGGAGTGCAGAAATGAGTGGCCTACGCCTGCCTGACGGTTGCGTTTGCCGGCTTGGCGGCCGAGAGTGCGGTGGCCGCCGCCGTCGGGGATGCGACCAAGTTTCTTCACGTCAACGTGCACCAGCTCGCCTGGGGTTTTCTTCTCGTACCGAATCGGTTTGGGTTTGCGCACCGGCAGGCCCGTGTTCTGGTCTAGATGGCCCAGCAACGGCATCCGGTACCGGTTGAGGACCTTCGAGACCGTCGATTGCGGCAGCCTCAGGTGGTAGCCGATGCGGTGCGGCCCCCACCGCCTCGTGAAGCGCAGCGCGATGATTCGCCGTTCGGTGCGCCGAGCACATTGGTTCGGGGAGAAGTGCGGGCGCGACGACCGGTCGACGAGCCCGGCACCACCCTGAGCCCGGTACCGGGTAACCCATTTGGCCACGGTCGCGCGAGAGACCTGGAGCCGTTCGGCGACCCGGGCTTGAGCCCAGCCGTCGTTCACGACGAGCTGAACCAGCTTCAGCCGGCCTCCCGGGGTCAGCGGGGCGTTGGCATGAGTAACGTAAGAGATGAGGGCCTCCGTTGCATCGTGTTGAGTGTGGTAACCCAATCGATACCGGAGGTCCTCACTTTTTTAGCTCACGCCACGCTCACAACCTGTGTGGGAACAACA